>CAZSMA010000040.1:0-12717 GCA_964608065.1 uncultured Methanosarcinales archaeon | reverse complement strand
ACCGTAAGGTATTTGTTTTTCTTTAATAATGAGTTATGTATCTCTTAATGTGAGCCTATTTCCTTCAATAGCATTAGAGTTATAAGTAAATCTTATTAAGAAGTCAGATTCTTCCTTTTCAATAATTGTTTTAGGGATTTCTTTTAAATGATTATTATAAACTTCTTTAAAATCATCAATTATTTCTAACTTATTTTCATCAATATAATCTTTATTATATATTTTATATTCTTCAAGTTTCAATTCTTTTAATTTATTTGCTATTTCTTTTTCTGTTGGTTTTTTACTTCCTAATTTAATTCTTATTTTCTTCCATTTATTTGGACCTAATCTTAATGTTTTTCCTAAATAGTAAAATGTTTTGTTTCCTGATTTAATCTTATCAATATAAGCCATGGATATTTTATTGTCCACAATCTTTATAAGCATTTCTATTTTGTGGACAATATATTTAAAATATTTTCTTTAAGCGCCTAAAGCTTCAAAGCGTATTCAAGAATTCTTCTTCCATGAAATGTAATTTTAGGCGTTTGTTGTTTAAGTTTAGAATTTTGATGTTAGGAGAGTTGTAGTTGATGTTTGTTATGGATTGTTAATCTTTAGCTGTTTTATTATTGAATTAGGCGCTTGTTGTGAATTAACGATTAATTTTTATAGGAGTTTTATTATTAAGTTAATTATGAGAAAGTTATTAATTTTAAGTTTATTAGTATTATTAATATTTTTAGTGGGTTGTACTCAAGAAGATTTAGAAGATTGGCAAGGTATTACAAAAAGTTGTCAAGATTTTCAAGGTTATCTATGTTCAGCGCCAGATGAATGTGCTGTTTCTTATTTAGATGTCATTGAATCTTATTGTTGTCCAATCCCTTGTAAAACTTGTAATCAATCTTGTGAAGATTTAAATATTTGTACTAAAGATTATTGTTCAAAAGATACAAATTATGAGTGTAAATATGAATCCATAACGCCATGTGCTAATAATGGGATTTGTGAAGAAGGAGAATATAAGGGAGCTATAACTTTTTGTCCAGGAAACCCCTTAGGCAGGGCAAGTTCCGTAAGTGCCTCTGATGTTAAAAGTGTTGATTGCCCACAAAATTGTAATGATAATAATCCTAATACTGCTGATAGTTATGATTTCGAAAAGCAAGAATGCAAACATGAAGTTTGTCAAGTAGAAGAAGAGATTATTGAAGAACAAGAAACTGAAGAGATTTCAGGTTTAGAGCCACCATATGTTGTCTCAGTTGAAGATAATTTAGGAAATCAATGTGATGTAATCGCTAATACTGGTTGTTTTAATGGAAATCGACCTAAAATTAATGTGGGAGATAGATTAACATTTACAATTAATGCGAAAGATCCAACAGACGATAAAATTTATTATAACTGTTATTCTAGTGCAAATCAAGGATATATGGGTTGGCAAACTGAAAATACTTGTATTTGGGACGTTACTATTGCTGATTATATAAATTTCCCTGTATTTTTTATTTTTATTAAAGATGATAATAATCACTATTTCCATGGTGGTGTAGAAGCTGATCAAGAAGTGCATTTATATTATGAAGTAGTTCCTTGAAATCTTTTTCGATGAATATTTAAATAAAGGTATTTTAAAATAAATTATGAAGAAAATATTGATTTTATTGTTATTCCTTTTTTTAATAAGTGGTTGTTTTCAAGAAACAGGGACAAATCCTAAAGAAATTTTAAATCATACAAAAGGAAATTTTCAATTTTCAGATTTATCTTTTGTTCCTTTTTATAATTTTATGTATACAGAATATGAAACTGGAAATTTAAGTGAACTTGGAAAACCAAGATTGGGTTGGGCTGGACAATATTATTGTGAAGGAGAAGATTGTTTAAATTTTTGTAAAAAACCATTAATAATCAACTTTTCAAATGAAGATAAAAATCTATTAGAATTTAATTATTTAGATAAAAAAATTAGTTATAAAGTCAATCTTTTTGAAGATATTTATTATTATTCTTCTGATTTAAAAGGGAAGAGTTGTTTTTTTAATGGAAATCTATCTTCTAGTAATTATATTGCATCTTATTTCAAAGATGATTATAACAATCAATTTATAGAAGCTATTTCTAAAGATTTTGAAAAATTGAAATCTGAAGGATATTCTCTTAATGAACTTGTGGAAATTGCAACATTGTTTGTTCAGTCAATTCCTTATGGTAATGATGAAGGAGAATTAAATAAATATCCTTATGAAACTATTTATGAAATAGAAGGAAATTGTTTGGATAAATCAGTAATTCTTTCTGGGATTTTAAAAAAATTAAATTATACTTCTTATATTATTTTTGGAGATAGTGAAGAAGTAAAGCATGCTTTAGTAGGGATTGTTTGTAATAAAGGTAATTTAGAACATAATGGAGAACAAATCTGTTTTATTGAAACTACTCTTTTTTCTCCAATTGGTTCTGAAAGTGATATTAAAATAGAAGGATTTTTACCTACTAATTATGGTAAAAATATTTATTCTGAACAAAATTATGGGTCTAAATTAGCTAATATTGTAGACAATAACTATCAACAAATAAATGATTTAGATGACAAATTAGAAATAATTGATAAAACTCTTAATGAATTACAAAGCAAGATGTGTCAAACAGATTGTGTTTTTTGTTATACTTTAGATGGTGTGACTTACTTTGAAGATCCAACTAGCAATTTTTGTGATGATGCAGATATCTATAATATTTATGTTTTAAAATTTAATAATAACCTTAGAGATTATAATTCTGTTTATGAAGAATTATGGAATATATATTATAACACTAATTTAATGATGTTTGGTAATATTTTTAATATTGATGAAGAAACAATAGGTCAAAGGAAAATTAACGAGGAATTTCCTCTTTGGACTTATTGGGAACAAAGTAGGTTGGCTAAAGAGATTCATAGGTTAATTAATGTTGAAAGATCAAAATATAAATTATCTGAAATAGGATATAATACAAAAATGAATTCTATGTGTAGGGAACATAGCTTAGAAATGGCTAATAATGATAATTTGTTTATGGAAGATTTAGATGGAGAAGATTTTATTTCAAAAGCTAAAGCAGAAAAATTTGTTTGTGAAAGCAAATATCAACCTTTAGTTGAGAATGTTTTTAAAACTAAGGTGTATCATTCAATTTCTTCCGAAGGTTATGATTGGTTAAATCTTAATGAATTAGCAGTTGTTATAGTTGAAGGCTTATTCCAAGATAAAGAAAGTGAACAAAAAATAATTAAATCAACTCATAATTCTGAAGGAATTGGTGTAGCTGTTTCTAAAGATCGTGAAGTTTATGTAACTCAATTAATCTGTTAATTAAGTAGTTTTGAGCTGTTTTATAGTGGATTAGGCACTTGTTTGGGAAGTAAGGATTTTTAAATTTGGGAGTTTATAGGCTTAAAATAAGAAAAAATAATTTATGGTGGTTGCTAAAACTTGAATCAGGCGCTTTAAAAGTAAATAGGTACTGTTTAAAAAATAAGGAAAGAGATAAAAAGAATAAAACATTATTAAATAAAACAGGATATATAGTTTTAGAGATTTAGGAACATAAAATAAAAATTAGATTTAGAAAAATGCTTAAAAAGAATACAAAAAAAGAACTAAGCTTGGATGAATTTCTGAAGCAATATGAAGGAGAATCATATACTAAAAAAGCTCTTGAATGGTTTAAACTTAATGTCGGCAAGATTATAACTTCTGCAGAATTAGCAAGAATTACAGGTCAAAAAGGCAATCCAATTTCTCACAATATAAGAAGAATCTTTGAATTACGTGATGAGAAGGGTTATGAAATTATTAATTGGCGTGATAATGATACTAGTGGCTTTAATTTAAAAGTGGATGAGTGGGTTTTGCTTAAGAAAGATCCAAATCCAAAGAATATAAGGAGCCGTGGCGTAAATAAAAAAATTATGTTTGAGGTTTTTGAGAGGGATGGATATCAATGCCAATTCTGTGGAAGGATTAAAGGAGATGAAGACCCTTTCAAAAAAGGACATAAAATTAAATTGCATGTTGGCCATATTATTGCGCATAAGAGAAAGAATAATAAAGATACAATTGAATGGGAAAGGATTGAAGAAATAAAAGAGGACAAAAAATTAACAAAAGAAGATTTTATTACAATGTGCAATGTATGTAATGAAGGGGCAAAAAATAAAGATATAAAAATAATCACACTGCAGGATAGAGTTAAGGATGCTGATAAAAAAATAAAAAAAGAAATATTTGAATTTCTAAAAAAAGACTTAGAAGAATAATTCTTTATTCATATGGGAGCATGAGTGCAATATTATAAGCTAAAGGCCAAGGAACAGCATTGCCTATTTGCCGATATTGGGAAGATATAGAGCCTTTAAAAATAAAGTCATCAGGAAAGCATTGAATTCTAGCAGTTTCTCTTACCGTCATTCTTCTTTTCAAATTTGGATGAGGAATAATAACTGGCCCCCCAGTTCCTCCACCTCTTCCAGCAATTGTAGGTGAAGGCTTATTTGGATTAGTGGGTCGATTTCCAAGATAACCATTAATTGTTACCTTGTGAGAAGTTCCTAAATGATTTGGTATCTTCTCGTCAGGTTTTTCAGGAATTCCTATTAAAGCATCTTTAACTGTTTTCCATTGATGATTTTTTTTTGATGAATTTTTATCATGCGTTGGTTCAGGGTGCATTAATTTTGGTTCAATATCTTTCCTCGTGCCCAATATAATGACTCTTCTTCTAGTCTGAGGCACCCCAAAATCTGCAGCATTTAAAATTTTAAATTTCACATAGTAACCCATTTCATTTGCATTTCTTAATTCATTAAGAATCATTTTAAAAATTCTACCTTCATGATTCTTTTTATCTTCTTTTGTTTCATAACCACCAATAGAACAAATACCAGGCACATTCTCAGCAATAAAATATTTTGGCTTTTTTTCCTTTATTACTCTTAATAATTCTATATATAATTTATTTCTATTATCTTCTGTATGCCTATAAGGGTTAGCCATTGAAAAACCTTGACATGGAAAACCTCCAATTACAACATCACAATCAGGTATATTATCAGTTTTAACTTTCTCTATATTTTCTAAGCAAACATGGTTTGTATCCATTCCTAGTTTTTTACAAAAATAATCTTTATATGTTTCTAGGCTATCACTATCATTGTCATTTACCCATACCAGTTGATGCCCTGCTTTTATAAATCCTAAATCCATTCCTCCGCATCCGGAGAATAATGATACCACCTTCATTTTATCCTTACTTTTTTAATTATGTAACTTCCTTATATTCTTTGCTTTTATTTTTTGAAAGATTTTCGGGAAAGTTGTAAATCTGTTCATAATAATCCAACCTCTTTAATTCTCTTATAAATTCCATAAGTAATCTGCACATCACTCAAAACATACTTCTCTAGTTCCATTAACTGCTTATTCTTCCATAATTTAATAGCATCAGCTCCATCATAACCATTATACTTAGTGTCTAACCCAATAAGCGCAGCATAATCTTCTAGCTTTCCTTGCTGATACCTGTTTCCATGAGATAATACAAACCTTAAATCTATAACTTTGCCTCTCACATCAAACACTTTTACTCCATGCTTGAAACTTCTTATCAATATGAAAGGCATATCAAAACCAAGACAGTTAAAACCGACTAATCTGAAATAAGGATATTTCTTTGCAATCATCTTCCAAAATTCTTCCAGAATAAATTTCTCGTCCTTGTCTATTAATGCTTCTTCACCATAACAGTTTTTTACTCCTATTGCAGTAATCCTATCTTTAATAGGATCTAATCCAGTTGTTTCAATATCAAAACATATAAAATTCATTTTTACACCTCTTCATCTAATCTTCTAATAATTTCATCATATTCTTTCAAGCTAATTTCGCCTGAAGCAAGTCTTTTCTTAAGAACAATTCTTATGTTGCTAGGATTTTCTTCAACTGGCTTACTTTTATTTTCCATTATTTGATTGAAAGCAGTATTCACAGCTTTCATTTTGTTCTTCATAGTAATGTGAGTATAAATCATGGTAGAGTTAATGTCAGCATGTCCTAACAACTCCTGAACTTCTCTTATGTTAGCTCCATGCTCTAAAAGATAAGTTGCATAACTATGCCTTAAACTGTGGACATAATAGCGATGCATTTTTCTACCTTTAGCATCTCTTCTTATGACATCATTAATTTCTGCTAAATAAGAATATTCATTGAAACGTCTTCTTAACTCATTCCTTTGAATATGGTTGTTTTCTTTTCTTGAATATGAATTTGATCTTGATGGAAACAAATAGCTTGAATTTCCTGAATATTTCATCCACATGCCTAATGGTCTGATGATTGCAACAGGTATTGGGACAAATCTATCTTTACTATTTTTTCCATTAACTACTTTCAATCTTTTTTGTTCTAAATTAACATCTGATTTCTTTAGCTTGCAAGTTTCTGTTGCTCTTAGTCCACAGAAGAAGCATATGGCAAAAGCTATTGCATACATTGGACGATCTATAACTCTGAACAATTTTCTAAGCTTAGGAACTTCAATGTAGTCAGGCAAGGTTTTACGCTTCATTTATATCATCCAACTCCTCAAATGCTTCTTTTATTTCTTCTAAGATTTTTTCTTTTGTTAATCTTGATTTGAATAGGATTTCATTATTAATTTTAATTGCAGCTTTTAATGGTAATTTTCTTTGTTTAATCTTTTCTTGTAACCTAGGTCTTAGACATAATGCTTTGAACCAATCTCTAGCCTGCCTTATAGAAATATCATATTCTATTATTCTTTCAAAGATATTTTGTTCTAGTTTTGTTAATTCACTTTTAATATAGCCTCTTTTTACATTGTCTATCCTAGACATCATTCTTGTCAATTCTTCTGGCTTGAAGCTTTGCAGTTTGCATAACTCTATGAGCTTTGTAGCTTTTGAGATAGCATCTACTTTTTCTGTATATTTGAAATCAAGCTTTTTCATTGTTTAAAATATATTCACAATACTTCTTTATTGCAATCCTAGCAATGCCTGTCTTTGTTCTGCAGTCTATCCTGCATACCTCTTCTAATATGGGTGTTATGTCGTTTGGTAAGTCAAAAATCATTTTCATATTGTTTCCTCCTTTATTACTTGTTTATATCATTAATGATACTTCTAAGACATAAAGAATATATAAATGTAGCTTATATATATTATATAATGTATATACATGAATCATAAAACATATAAAATCCAAAATTATTATTAATCCTATGAAAAGAGTCTTAGTTAGTTTACCGGATGGTGCATGGAAGATTATTGAAGGTGAGCTAAAAGGCAAGATTGGTGAGAAAGATTCCGAAATTGTAAGAAATATTGTTGTAGCTTATCTTTCTGAGCAAGGATATATGAAGAAGAAGGAATAGTTCCATAAGAAACATTAAAAGAAATAAAAATTGTTTTGTCCTCGTAAATCTACAAAAACTTTAAATACTCTTCCTCCATTTCTTCTGGAAGATTAAATATTGAGGTGAAATTATGGCAGAACTAAAAATAAGTAGGGTTTCTCTTTTTGAATGTATCCGAGAAAGAACAATTTCAAGAATAGATCACCTACAAACAATAAGCATTTCAAGAAGCTCACAACGTTTGGATTCTTTATTACTTTGTTTAGGAAGGAATCTCAAAAGAAAGTTTGGAGGCATGGAAACAAACTTTTTGCCTAAACGTGGAGGTTTTGCAGTTAAACCCGCTTTGGAGATTTTTCAAGATCAGCAACAAGGGGCGAAACCAACTTCTTATGTTCAATCTTTAACTAATAATTCAAAAAAGCAGAATTATGCAGAAATCTTGACATGCACAGATGATGATTCTTTTAAATATCTTTGTTCAGAATTAGGGAATACTTTAGCTAATCAATTAAAAGCTACAAAGGGAATTTTAATATTCTCCCAATTTACTATACCTATTAATAAAATTCTTCATAGGTTTTTAGGAATTCTTATAACTGATTATGAGAATGATATTTTACATTATGATGAGAATGCTTTGTTAAAATACTTAGAGAAAGCTTTAAGACAGGATTTCCATACAACTTTTATCTATCCTTATTTATATTTCTCTCAAGATCCTCTTAAAACTCCTGATTCCAAAATAGGCTATGAACAAGATTTTGATAAGGCTAAACTCCATGTTTTAACTGAAAAAGCGAATATAGTTTGTGATGCTATAGGTCTTGAACGACCAAAGAGTCCAATAGAAGAAGTAAAGAAACTTTTGAACTCTACATCTTCTATTGTTGAATTGAAGGATAAAGACAAGCAAGGATTTAATCAAATTATGAAAGTTGATTTAGATATATATCCTAATTTTAGTTTAAAGTTTCCTTTAGGTTATCTGGAAGACAAGATTAAAATATTTAAAACAGAGAAAGGAGCAGTTTTATTTTTTGAAGATTCTAATCCAGAATTATGGTTTGATGATATGAATCTGCTGGATAGTGGAAAATTTAGATTTGAATCTATAACAGAATTAAGAAAATTATTTAAAGGAAATCTTGAGGAAGATGATAAAACTAAGTGAATATAATCGAGTTAAGCGTCTTATTGGGAAAGGAATAATTGTTTATGTTGATCCGGCGAACACTCCCGATTTCCATAATTTTTATTTAGATACTTTACCTCTTCTTACAGATAAAGCGTTATGCTTTTGTAATCAGAAGTCCGATTTTTCTGAAAGGATGTGCCAATTTATAACTGAAGGTTTTATCCTCCCAGTAGTGATTGATGATACTATCTTACCTTCTGAAATTCTTGAAAGTGGAAATTATATTGCTAGGAAGAATATTTTCCAAGAAACATTTTTTCAACAGTCTTATAGTTCATTGGTTGAGAATAATAGAAAAGATAAAAAATTTCGTTGGATGGTAAGTAAGATTCTAAAGCCTAATAATACTGATCTCTATAATGCAGTTGATAATCTCTCTTTGACAATAGCATGGGATACAATATTTTCACAAACTTTTGATGTTCCAATGATTTTGAATCCACAATATTTGCAATTATGGTTTTATCATCTCAGAAAATTAGGATTACTTTATTCTCCTCCTAACCCTATGCTTAAACACACTTTAGAAGTGGGGACTTTTCTTAATGATGTAAATATTATGTTACCTAAAGGTTTACCAATTGATAAGATAAATATATTTAGGGCTGATCCTCTTAGAACTCATTTCACTAATTTTTTAGAAAATACTATCCATAAGGCACAGTTAACTAATGAAGATTTTACAGCTGACGTATCAAGTAATTTAGTAAATGATTTCAATAAACTTGCTCAAAAGTATAAAAAGTATGCTGATGTAAATAAGACTCTAAGCCCTATTGTAGGAGCATTATTTGGTGGAATTGTAGGCTCAAATTTGGGGTCGATGGGAGGAACTATTTTAGGTTCAGCAAGTGGTGCGACAATGGCTGGTATTTTAGATAAAGTCCCAAATTTATTGTTTAATAAATTTAATCGGCGTCGTTGGATATTTCTTATCCAAAATCCTGTTTAAATATTTTAAAGATTTCCTCAAAGTGACCCTAACAAAAATCAAAGTAAAAAACAGGTAAATTTAAGGTAAAATTTAGGTAAATTCTTTATAACTAAAGCGTATTTAAGAATTCTTCTTCCATGAAATGTAGCTTTCCAGGAACTATCAAGCATTGCGGAAACTTAGTTAACTTAGCTTTCATAACTTCCTTAGCTGTGCCGTAAACAATCTCTGCATTATCTGTGCCTAAAGCTGCACAACCTACACATTTACTCTCTTCATCAAACTCCTTGCATTTTCGTTTAGCTTCAACTACTAAAAGATACTCAATAGCTTCCTTGACTGTCATAAACTTATCTGCCAAAGGATTTAAGTCTAATAAAAATAAAGTATGCATGTCTTTGTTTTCAACCAAAACATCATAAGGTGCTTCAACTTCTGCATTATCAAAAGGAATAGAGGCAGTTTTGCCAAATTTGTATAATGACAATCCAGTATCTCCTACTACTGTTAAGATTGAAGTGTTGTGTATGATTTTAACTTCAACTTCTTTTTCTTTAGCACTTTCTAAAACTGCGTTGTGGGTTGTGGCAGAGAATACATCACCTATAATTAGCAAAGCAACATCGTTTTCTTTTGCTTTTGAGATTATTTCTTCATCTAATCTTTTTTCAACTAGTTCTCTGTCCGCAGGAATTACTTTCTTACCATAAAAATCTTCTAAGTTTTTAATATCAACTTGCAGTTTAGAAGTATAAGCTTCTAAATAAATAAAATTACATTTTCTAATAATTTCTAATCCTTTAACTGTGATATCTTTTTCATCACCTAATCCTAATCCTATTAAGTATAACATTATGCAGACACCTTTAAATCAATTTTTTTGTTCAAATCAAGAGCTTTTATTAAAGATTTTCCAAGTTGACTTTTTTTGTTAATTTTAATTTCACCTTTCTTGCTTGTTGTTGATGTAAACAAATAAGCATCATCAACGAAAGTGTCAATAGAGTCTCCGCCTCTGTCTGTATTAAAGATGATATAATTGCCTCTCTCTTTTAAATTATATTTAATTGCTTTTTGGTTAGGTCTCGATTTACTTTGTATAGGCTCCAGTTGAATTCTTATGCCTAGTTCTTTCTCAATTTGTTCAATATTTTTTCCTTGCTTACCAATTATTCTTGGAAGATCTTTATCAGCAACATAAACAATTGCTTTATGTTGGCTTACCATTTCTGCTTCAGCTGAATCAGTTAAATTAGAAAAAGCATTTTCAATTTGTCTTACAGCTAAATTGTTCATGCCTGATTTTTTTTGGCTAATACCTATAACAGGAATCATGACTGTTTGTTCACCATAAGTGTACATTTCATATTCAAGTTGTTTTGTTTCAAAATCTTTTACTTCTACTACTGGCCTAGCTAAGTCTGCTTCAGTCATACCTGTTGGAACTTTGACTGCCATGTTAATGCTTAAAACTTTTCCAATTTGTCCTTTATCTATAAAAATCAAAGTATCAATAACTTGCGGGATAACTCCTAATTCTGTCCTTGTAATAAATCTTTGAACTGCGTCAATAGGTTTTGTTGCGTGTATAACTCCTGCTAAACCAATTCCTGCTAATCTTAAATCTATGAATAATTCAAAGTCTGATGTGTTACGCATTTCATCAAAAACACTGTAATCTGGTCTTGATAATAATAATATGTCATGAATTTCTTGAGCATCACCGTGGCTTATTGCATACTGGGTAATCTTAGGACCTAATATCATGTCACGAGGAGCTTCAATTGTTTTTACAATCTTATCCATAGATGCATAAAATTCTGCTAATGCGCTTGCGAAAGTTGTTTTACCAGATCCTGGGGCTCCTGCAATTACTAAGCCTGAAGCTTCATGCATAATTCTTTCTTTAAGTTCTGGGCTCATATTATACTCCTTGAAGTCCAACTTTCTTATTGGACGAGATGCAGTAATTTCCCAGCCATCGCTGAAAGGTGGACGAGTAATTACTGTCCTGAACAATCCCATTTGTACTATTGTGCTACCAGTTCTTTCAATTTCAATAAATGCATCATCTCTTAATCTTGGGCTTTCAATAATCTCTTGAGAAATCTCTTTTATTTCTTTTTTTGATAATGGCTCTTTTTGAATAGGCATGAATTTCCATTCGCCAGGCTTGCCTTTTTTTGCATAAGGGATTAAAGATTCTTTAAGATGTACACTCATTGTTGTTTCATCAAATAATTTTTCCAATTTAGTTATTACTGATTCTTTCTCTGCTGTAATCAATAAAGATTTAATGCCGTTTGCTTCTGCTGTATTAGCTTTTGTATCACTGGTTGTTATTAGTATAGCACCTTCATCAAATGCTAATTGTCTTGCTAAGGAATCTAAACCAATCAAATTCAAATATTTTATTTCATATTCTGTTGGACGTTTGCCTTTGAAATGTAATTTATCCCCTAATATGTCCCTTAATTCTTTTAATTCGTCTAAACCAATAAAACCTACGGCTTTTTCATTTCCAGCCATGTGTTCAAATACTGAAATGAAAGCTTCTGGAATAATTAGTTCTGAAACAGAAATTTCTTTAGATTGTATTCTTTTTGAAAGAATTCCTCCAGTGATTATAGAGGAATCTGCAACTGCCTTAGTTATTGTTTCTTTTACCATTATTATCTTAGATAAAATCTCTTTATTTATTAAATCTTTGTTATATGATGTTCCTGAATTTATTGGTTCTAGCAAATTCTACAAATAAGGGGTATAGATTTTTATGTAATTCCAGTTCTCTTCTAATATATTCTTCGTCATTTAATTTATTTTCTGTTTTAGGTAATGCTGTAAAATAATTCCCATAACCTAGACCAAAAGGACCATTAGGAAATTCATTAGCATAATCTTGGGGTAAACAAGTAGAGCAAATTTTAATTAAATTGGTTTTTACTGTAATTTTATCTTCTAATTCATTTAACATTAAAGAAATATCTTCATTTTTCTCTATTCTTGAATATAAACCTAAAAGTTTCTTTGCACTTTCATCTAAATTTTGTCTTTCAGTTCTTATTATTGAAATGTCTATCCAAGGACAAGCATTTATTTTATATCTAAAATATCTTAATAGTATGTCTTTCATAAGAAAATAATACAAATTCTTATCATTTATTAAGTATTCTAT
>CAZSMA010000039.1:0-13039 GCA_964608065.1 uncultured Methanosarcinales archaeon | reverse complement strand
ATGGCAAGAATGTATTCAAGAGCTAAAGGTAAATCAGGCTCAAAAAAACCGTTAAAACAAAAAAAACCAACATGGATAAGACATAAACCCAAAGAAATAGAGCTGTTGGTAGTTAAATTAGCAAAAGAAGGGCATAATCCTTCAAAGATAGGCACTATTTTAAGAGATACTTATGGTGTACCTAGTGTAAAGCTGTTGACTAATAAGAGAATAAACAAGATACTGGAAGAAAGAAAATTACAGAAAAAACTTCCAGAAGACCTGATGTCATTAATCAAGAAAGTCGCAAACTTAAAAAAACATCTTGAAGAAAACAAGAAAGATATGTCTTCTTTACGTGGACTGCAGATTACAGAGTCAAAAATAAATAAATTAGTGAAGTATTATAAAAAAACAAGGAAATTATCAGTTGACTGGAAATATGACAGAAGAAAGGTTTCCATGTTTGTGGAATAATTTTTTTTTTTATTTTTTATTTTTATAAGTGTTTAAATTGGAAAAATATAATCTATTTAAAGAGCATGTTAAAAGTGTTGCTGATAAATTTAAGACTATAGATAAAAAAGAAATTATAAGGGTAGTTTCTCATCTGGATTCTGATGGAATTTGCGCAGCTTCTATTTTGGTCAATGCTTTAAAGCATGAGAACTATAAATATATTATATCGATTGTGCAGCAATTAAATAAAAATATTTTAAGTAAGTTAGTGAAGGAAAAATATAATTACTATGTTTTTACAGATATCGGTTCTGGACAGATCAATACAATAAATGAATTGTTTAAAGATAAAAAAGTTTTTATCCTGGATCATCACCAGCCTGAATCAAAGACTAATGATAATATATATCATGCTAATCCGCATCTTTTGGATATAGATGGAGGAAAAGAAATTTCTGGATCAGGAGTTGTTTACTTTTTTTCAAAATATCTGACAAATGAATCTTTACTGCCACATATTGCTGTTATTGGGGCAATAGGTGATGTACAGGAGGAAGAGGGGTTTAAGCATCTTAATAATGAAATTTTGCAGGAAGCTATACATCAGAAAAGAATAAAGCAGAGCAGAGGATTAAGGGTGTTTGGAGCTCATACAAAACCATTGCATAAAATCTTAGAATATTGTTCAGATCCTTATATTCCAGGAGTTTCTGGCTCAGAGTCAGGAGCTATTCAATTTCTTCAGGAAGTGGGTATTGATCCAAGAAAAGGAAATTATTGGAAAAAAATAATTGACCTTACAGATGAAGAAGTAAAAAAAATGATAGCAGCAATTGTTGTAAAAAGGTCTGGATTAGAAAATCCTGAGAATGTTTTGTCAAACAGGTATGTTTTAGTTGATGAGGAGAAGGGAACTACATTCAGGACTGTTAAAGAATTTTCAACAATGCTTAATGCATGCGGTAGAATGAAAAAACCTTCTGTTGGAATTAATGTTTGTCTGGGAAATAAAACAGCAAGAAGAAAGGCTATAAAGGTGTTAACAGAATATAAGAAAGAGATAGTTAATGCTATAAGATGGTACAAGGCTAATTTAGATTCAGATGCTATAATAAAAAAAAAGAATTTTATAATAATCAATGCAAGAGATAATGTATTAGCAACAGTTATAGGAACTCTTGCTTCCATACTCTCAAAATCAAATGATTTCAAGGAAGGAACATTTATTTTATCATTAGCAAGAAATTCTGATAATAATTCTAAGGCTTCTTTAAGGATGATAGGCAGCAATAATAATGTTGATTTAAAAAAAATAGTTACAGAAATTTGTGAAGGTATAGATGAAACTGAGGCAGGAGGGCATATGGAGGCTGCAGGAGCTTTGCTGCCAACAGATAAGGAAACTATTTTTTTAGAGAAAGCTGTAAGTGTTTTAGAAAAATATTCTAAAAACTAGCACCTCTTTTTTTTTTTTTTTATTTTTAAAATTTTTATTTTAGAATTTATAATACAGTTCTAATACCATCAATATGTTCTGCTACTTCAGAACCTTTCTTAGTCAATGTCAATAATTTTAGTCTTCCCTGTTTTTCGAAATTTATTAATCCTGATTTTTCCATTTGCTGTAGTATCTTAACAACATGACTGTAAGTGCAGTCAATATTTTTTGCCAGAGAAGAAGCATAGATTTCAGATTTTGCATTCTTTAATCCTACTAACATCATAGCTGGCTTTTCTCTAAAAAAAACAGTAAATATTTTTTCATCAGTCATTTAGCAACCCCCAATCACTCTTTTATTATAATCTTTAGAAAATATATGTTTTGTAGCATATATTTAAAGGTTTCGGTTTTAATTTCATAAAACTTATAAACAATTTGGTTTTCATGATAAGTGATGAAAAAAAATCTTTTCCCTCATTCTTCTATAAGAAAGGAGCAGGATAAACTAATTACAGATGTAGAATCAGCTATTAAAAACAAACAGCACCTTATAGCTCACGCTCCAACCGGGTTAGGGAAAACTGTAGCGATTTTATCTCCAGCATTGGAATATGCTCTGCATAAAAAACTAAATATTTTTTTTTTGACATCAAGACACACACAGCATATTATTGCAATAGACACATTAAAAGAAATAAAGGAAAAGCACGATGTTGATTTTACTGCTACAGATTTAATCGGAAGAAAGTGGATGTGTGCTCTGCCTAATACTTCTGATCTAAAGACAAATGAATTTATGGAATTCTGTAAATCACAAAGAGAAGATTATGTTTGCGAATTTTATGTTAATACAAAGAAGAAAACTGGAGGATTGGACACTAAAGCAAAAAGTATTTTGACAAATGTAGCTGTTAAATCACCAGTGCATACTGAAGAAGCAATTAGTTTATGCAAAAATGAAAAACTTTGCCCATATGAATTTTCAATTGCTTTGGCAAAAGAATCCCAGATTATTGTCTGTGATTATCATCATTTGTTTCATCCTGGATTGAATGAAAATTTTTTGAGAAAAGTAAACAAAAAATTAGAGAATTCAATAATAATTGTGGATGAAGGACATAATCTTCCTAACAGGATCAGGGATTTGTTATCTACTAATCTTTCGAACTTAGCAATAAAAAGAGCAATAAAAGAAGCAAAAATAGAGAATAAGAAAGAGCTGATAATATATTTGATTGAAATACAGGAAATTTTGAATGAGTTCTCAAAGGATATGGGATTAGGACAAGAAAAACTAATAAAGAAAGAAGATTTTGTAAAAAAAGTTAATAAAATAAAAGATTATGACGAGTTATTAGCAGATCTGGAATTTGCAGGAGACCAAATAAGATTAGTGAAAAAACAAAGTTATATTGGCTCTATTGCTTTGTTTTTGGAATTATGGCAGGGAGAAGATACTGGTTTTTCAAGGATATTGTCAGTAAAGCAATATAAAAGACAGCCATGGCTTACTCTATCTTACAGATGCTTAGATCCTTCTATTGTTGCTGGAGAAATAATCAAGAAATCACATTCAACAATTATTATGTCTGGAACTTTGGCTCCTACTTCAATGTATAAAGATATTTTAGGATTTCCTGAGAATACAATAGAAAGAGTTTACAAAAACCCATTTCCACAGGAGAATAAGCTAAGTTTGATTATTCCAGAGACAACAACAAAGTTTACTGCTAGAAATCAAGAGCAGTATAAAGCTATTGCAGATATTTGTTCTAAAATTACAAATTCAGTTCCAGGTAATAGCGCAATATTTTTTCCTAGTTATAGTTTGAGGAATTCTGTTGATAATTATTTTTCTCCAAAATCTACAAAAACAATTTTTCTGGAAAATCCTAATTTAAAAAAAAAAGAGAAAAATGATTTGCTGGATAAGTTCAAGAAATATAAGAAAGTTGGTTCTGTTCTTTTGGCAGTAGCTGCTGCTAATTTTTCAGAAGGCATTGACTTGCCGGGTGATTTATTGAAATGTGTTATTGTAGTTGGACTTCCATTGCAACCACCTGATTTAGAGACTAAAGAATTGATCAACTATTATGATAAAAAATATTCTAAAGGCTGGGATTATGGCTATATATTGCCTGCTGTAACTAAATCATTGCAAGCTGCAGGAAGATGTATTAGATCAGAAACAGATAAAGGTATTGTTGTTTTTCTTGATGAAAGGTATGTATGGCCTGGTTATATGAAATGTTTTCCTCCTGACTGGAATATGAAGATAACTAGAGATTATGTTGAAGAAGTTAAGGATTTCTTTAATTTATAGATAGAACTAATATACAAATTCCTATACTAACATACAAAAAACAAAACATTTATATACTATTGCTACTTCTCTGTTTTTATGGTAATACTGTTTGACAGGTTCAATTTACCTGAAGATGTATATGAAGTGATATTTGCGACAAAGCAGCAGAAGATAGTTGCAAAGCTTTTGATAGACCATATTAAGTCAAACAGCAGGGAAATAGGGAAGACAGAGATGTCGATGTTTGCAACAAAATTGCATGAAGGCAATTTGATAACCCAGATTGATGAACCTGCATTTAAAGGAAAAAAAGTCAAGATTTCCTATAACAAAAGGCAGTTTTATGATAGGATATTGACTCCAATGAAATCAATGGGTATAATAGATTATGATCTTTACAAGAAAACATACAAATTAAGCGAGAATTTCAATAAGGAGATGATAAGGATTGGATTGATGTGGCTACAAGACTTAAGAAAGCCTCCATTCAATATTAAAAAGAACTGAATGTTTATAGGGCTCCTTGTTACCCTTATTTCTCGTAACCACCCCCACATATTACGAATTCAAGGAGCCCCTTCAATTTTTTCTTTTCTTTTCTTTTCAAAAGGTTTTTATTTCAACTCTTTCTACAGAACCAATATGGAAAAAATAACAGAAGAACAAGCCATAAACTTACTTAGAAAATATTCTCCTAATGAGAAAGCGTTTAAGATAGTTTTAGCTCATTCTAAAAAAGTTCAGCAAGTTGCTTTGAGGATAGCTAATAATATTGATTGCGATAAAGAATTCATTAAAACAGCATCTATTCTCCACGACATAGGTCGTTTCAAATATTTCAAAAAAGATATTATAAAGCATGGTATTTATGGAGCGAAAATACTTAGAAAACATGGACTAAAAAAACATGCTAATGTTTGCGAACGTCATATTGGTGCTGGAATCAATAAAAAAGATATCAAAGACCAAAAGCTTCCTTTGCCAAAAAACAAATGCTACATTCCCTTAACAAAAGAAGAATATATCATATGCTATGCTGATAATTTTGTTTTTGGCTCTAAAGAAGTTCCTTGGAAAAAAGTTGTTGAAAGGTTTCACAGAGATTTAGGAGAATATGGAGTTAAGAAATTAATGTTATTAAAAAAGAAAGTTAAAAATTTAAAGTGAAAATCCAAAAAATAAGTGATGAGAAGTTTAAAGTTGAAAGTTCCAGAAAAAGTAAGTTCTATGAAGTTAATATAGAACAGCCATTCTGTGATTGTCCTGATTTTTTATTCAGAGAAATCAAAAGACATGGTAAATGCAAACATATCATAGCTGTAGAAGAGCATTTATGTATTAAAAATAAAATAAAATCATGATATTAGAGTGAGATAATCTTCTGCTTTTTTCAAAATATCTTTTGCATTCTTGAAAGTAAGTCTTTCCATAGCTTTATCATACTCTAACCAGTCAAAATCCTTGTGCTCATGGCTTAATTTAATTTCTTTTTGTTCAGTTTCAGCTAGATAAAATATTACTTCCTTATGAATAACTTTCTTCTTTCTTTTATAAGAATAGCTGACTTTTTCTTTAAAGCCTTCAATAAAGTTTAGGGCTTTAATCCCAGTTTCTTCTTTTACTTCTCTGATTACAGTTTCTTTTTCTTCTTCCCTTTTTTCAATATTTCCTTTAGGAAAATCCCAATGGTTTCCAGGATAATATAATAATAAATATTTTCTTTTTTTATCTTTAGAAAAAATAATAGCTCCTGCAGAGATTTCTTTCATTGTAAGAATTAAGCTCCTTTTTTTGCTGCAGCTTCTTCATCTTTTGCAACCCGACCAGCTTGTTTTAGAAGTTCTTTTCTTTTATTAGGATCTTTTGTGTTCTTTAACTGATTAGCTATTTGTTGTTCTGCTGCTGCATCTCTTCCTAATCTGTCTTGAGTTTTTTTTTTTAATGCACCATTTTGCTGACCAGCTTGTTGCTTAACTTTTTTTCCCAAAAGAAATCTAATGATTCTACTAAATATAAAAAGAACGATAATTCCAGCTATAATCCATTGTAATCTTTCATCCATATAACCTATTAAAAACAATTCATATATTTAAATTTTTAGTTTCCTATTTACAAATAATTTAAATATTAGTTAGTATTACATTTGCATAGGGGGTGATATTTTGGCAGAAGAAGAAGCAAAAGAAGATTTAGGTAAGGAAATAGGAAAAGTAGCACATTATTTTGCAAACATAAGTGTTGCTGTAATTGAACTAAAAGATACTTTAAAGACAGGAGATACTATCAAGGTAAAAGGAGCTACAAGTGATTTTACAATGAAAGTTGAGTCAATGCAGATAGATCATAAGAAAGTAGAAGAAGCAAAGAAAAAACAGTCTATTGGCCTTAAAATACCAGAACACGCCAGAGAAGGAGATACTGTCTATAAAGTTTGATTTTTTTTTTATTTTTAGTATTGAATTCTATTTAATTAACTAAAAAACCAAAACTTTTATATTCAATCAAAAATCTTATTCTAGTATGGTTTCAGACAAAACAATAAAGAAAGAATTCAAGATTAAGGCAAGCAAAGATCCTAACAGATACTATTCTACTAATATCTTAAAAAAAGAAGGTTTTAAGAGAAAAAAGTGTAAATGCGGAACATATTTCTGGACTACAACTAACGCAGATACATGCGGAGACCCTGCTTGTTCTGGAGGATTCAGATTTATTAATGATACCCCAGCAAAAAGAAAACTAGATTATATAGAAACATGGCAATTATTCTCAAAACTATTCAAAAAATATGGGTATACTCCAATAGCAAGATATCCTGTTGCTGCAAGATGGAGAGATGATACTGACTTTGTGCAGGCATCTATTTATGATTTCCAGCCTTATGTTGTTTCAGGTGAAGTAGAACCGCCTGCTAACCCTTTAGTTGTTCCTCAATTTTGTTTGAGATTTAATGATATAGATAATGTTGGAATAACAGGAGCACATTATACTGGGTTTGTAATGATAGGACAGCATGCTTTTGATACAAAGAAAGAATGGGATCAGGACAGATATTTTACAGATATACATAACTGGTTAGCTAAAGGTTTAGGGTTAAAGAATGAGGAAATAACTTATCATGAGGATGCTTGGGCTGGTGGTGGCAATTTCGGACCTTGTATGGAGTATTTCTCAAGAGGATTAGAGCTGGGAAATCAGGTTTACATGCTGTATGAGAAAACTCCTGAAGGTTTTAAAGAACTTAATCTTAAAGTTTTAGACATGGGTATGGGTCATGAAAGAAACACATGGTTTACAAATGCTACAAGTACAAGTTATGATGCTGTAATGCCGACTGTTATGAAGAAATTATATTCTTCTACTGATATTAAGGTTGATAATGAGCTTATGAAGAAGTTTTTGCCTTATTCCTCTTATCTGAATGTTGATGAAGTTGAGGATATTGATAAAATATGGAATTTTGTTGCAAAGAAAATCAAAGTAGATGTAAAAGAATTAAGAGAAAAAATATCTAAGATTGCTGCTTTGTATTCTGTGGCAGAGCATTCAAGGGCTTTGTTGGTTGCTTTGTCTGACGGAGCTTTGCCTAGTAATGTTGGCGGAGGCTATAATCTGAGGATAATCTTAAGGAGAGCATTATCTTTTATTGAAAAATACAAATGGGATATTGATATTTTTGGAGTATGCAAGCAGCATGCATCTTATCTAAAACCCTTATTTCCTGAGTTGAGCAAGAATTTAGATGAAGTTGAGAAGATAATTGATGTTGAGAAAAGCAAATTTGAAGCTACAAAGCAAAAATCAAAACAGATCATTAGAAATCTTGTAAAAACAGAAGTGAATGAAAAAAAATTATTACAGCTATATGACAGCCAAGGCATTTCTCCTGAAATAATCAGAGAAGAAGCTTTAAAATTAGGGAGAAAAATAGAGGTTCCTGATAATTTTTATGCAAGAGTTGCTGATTTGCATGAGCAAAAAGAGCAGGAGCATGCTACTGAAAGAAAAGAAAAACTTAATTTAAAGAATATTCATGATACAGAAGCTTTGTATTTTGATGATTATCTTAAACTTGAAAACAAAGCTAAAGTTCTAAAAATAATAGATAACTATGTAATATTAGATAAAACAGTAGCTTACCCTACTTCTGGTGGACAAATACACGATATTGGAACTATTAATAATCAAAAAATTATTGATGTCTTTAAACAAGGCTCTGTTATTGTCCATGTTCTTGATAATAAACCTGAATTTAAAGAAGGAGATATAGTAGAAGTTAAGCTAGATAAAGACAGAAGATTACAGTTAGCACAGCACCATACTGCCACACATATAATAAATGCTGCTGCAAGAAAAATTCTTGGAAAACATGTTTTTCAGGCTGGAGCTAAGAAAACAACAGAAAAAGCACATTTAGATGTAACACATTATGAAAGTATTTCTGATAAAGAACTTAAAGCGATAGAGAATGAAGCTAATAAAATTGTCAAATCTAATCTTAAAGTTAATAAATTCTTTTTGCCAAGGTCAGAAGCTGAGAAAAAATATGGAATGGAGATTTATCAGGGAGGAGCAGTTCCAGGCAAGAAAATAAGAGTAGTGGATATAGCTGGGACTGATACTGAGGCTTGCGGTGGAACTCATCTGAACAATACTTCTGAAGCTGGAGAAATAAAAATAATAAAATCAACTAAGATACAGGATGGTGTTGTAAGGATTACATTCAAAGCTGGAAAAGCTAAAGTTCATGAAGAGAAAAAGGAAATTGGAGCTTTAGAAGAAATAGCAAAATTACTTAATGTTAAAGAAGAGGAGATTCCAGCAAGAGCTGAAGAGTTGTTTAGTAAATGGAAAAAAGCAAGGAAGGCTTTGAAAAAAGGCAAGAAAATTGCTATGCATGAACTAGAACTTGTTTCTAAGGAAATACATAAAGGTGATCTTCTGGTTAAGACTTCTGAAGTGTTAAGAACACAGCCGCATTTCATAAAGAACACTATAAAGAGATTTCTTAAAGAGCTGGAAGAGTTTAAGGGGAAATTGGAATAGTTATCTGTTTATTAATCTCTTTATCTCTTTAATCTTCCTCAAAGTAGCTTTCTGTCCTTCGAATATAAATTTATCATATTTAGAAAATTCCATATAATTAAAACCATCGCTAACGTTTGGTTTAATCACTACTGTATCTTTTCTTCTTTGTATATCATTAAGCACCTTCTTCCTTTTTACATCATAAGAATAAATCAAAGTCTTAACAATATTAAGCTTCTTAATTTTTTTCTTAGTATCTGTCATAACATCAACATATATCACTTTATCTACATGCTTTTTTATTAATTCAACAGGATTACAGTGTGCTACATCACCATCAACAAGCCACCTTTTATCCATTTTTACTGGTGGTAATAAACCTGGAACAGCTGCACTTGCCATTAAAGCCTTTAACAGCTTGCCCTTTGTAATAACATATTCTTCACCAGCTTCAAGATCTGTAGTTATTACTCCTAAAGGCATCTTTAAATCATCAAAGGTTTTGTTCTTAAATTGTTTTCTCCAAAACGTTTTTATTTTTCTCCCGCCAATTAAACTTTTCACTGGCCTTTTTACATCCATCATAGCAAAAACTTCTCTCCTGCTAAATTTAACCTTATCCATAATACTATCAATCTCTCCATACAGAGCATAATAAGCTCCAATCACAGCACCTATACTGATTCCCATAATATAATCTGGCTTAATACCATTTTTCTCAAGAACCCTAATTACACCAATATATGCTAATCCTCTTGCAGCTCCTGCTCCTAATACTAATCCTAGTCTCATTTGAACAACTTCTCTAAAACATCTGTTGTAAATAGCATTATGGCATATGCTTGTGATTTACCTGGATAAAAAGCGTCTTTTTTCTTGTGAACTGACTGGATCCTTATATTATTTATTACATGAATCTGTTCTTTAACACCTGGATCAAATTTGACTTCTTTTTCAGATAGTTTAGCTATTAATTTGCCCAGACCAATTCCAGGATTTTTTTCTAAAATATCCTGACCTGTTATCTCGTAATATTTTCTGTGCAATGCAGTTTCTAATAATCTTCCGCATAAGATTACAGAGCTTCTGTAACAACCAGCTTTATAACATTTTCTTAATTCCTGAATATCAGCATTGACATCAGCTCTGACATCTGTAGGAATAAATTTTATGTCTAAATTAATGTCTTCTTCAACTTCTTTAATTTTTTTTATTTTTTCTTTTGTCTTACTTATTATTTCAAGTGATTTCTTGTTGTCTTTGCTTTCTATATCTTTGATGTCTTTGACTATTTCCAGATAAATTTCTTCATTTTTTTTATTATCTTTGACCAAATAGTGTAGGTCCCATAAACTATCTTTTAAATCCTTAAAAGCACTTTTTGCAGAATTGATATAATACTGCAGTTTGTTCTCACTAAAATCAAATCTCTTCTTCATTCCCCCTTTTTTTTTATCGCTTTCTATACTTTTGATTAGATTCTCAAACCTTTCTAAGTTTCTTTTAAAATCTTTTAAAGTCATACAAAACAACAACTTTAAATAAGTATATTAATTTTACTATATCATGCCTGAATTAATGCCTAATCATAAAGAAGTGGAATTTAAGGAAGAATTTGTTAAAAGATACTCTAAGTTAACTGATTTTGAAGTTTTTAAGAAGTATTGCTTATCATTTCCTAGAAGATCTGTAAGAGTTAATACTTTGAAGATAAGTGTGAAAGAAGCAAAGAAAAGGTTAGAGAAAAATTGGGAGCTAGAACAGATACCATGGTGTAATGAAGGATTCTGGGTAAAACATAAAAAAGGAAGATTAGATATTGGAAATACAAAAGAACATCTTTTAGGATATATTTATGTGCAGGATGCTGCTTCTATGATTCCACCTTTGGTTTTAGAGCCTAAGGAGAATGAGTTTGTATTAGATATGTGCGCTTCACCAGGGTCAAAAACAACACAGATTGCAGCTTTAATGAAAAACAAAGGAGTTTTAATTGCTAATGACTATAAGGGTATGAGGATTCCCCCTTTATCTATAAATCTTCAGAGAGCTGGTGCAACTAATGCTATAATCACATTAATGGAAGGAAGATATTTTAAAAATATATTATTTGATAAAATACTTGTAGATGCTCCTTGCTCTGGGACAGGAACAGTAAGAAAATCATTGAAGACATTAAGGATTTGGAACTTGAATATGATCAAGAGGTTGTGTGCAACACAGAAACAATTGATTGAAACAGGGTTTAATGCTCTGAAACCAGGGGGATGTTTAGTTTATTCAACATGTTCTATAGAGCCAGAGGAAAATGAAGGAGTGATAGATTTTTTATTGGATAAATATGATAATGCTAAATTAGAAGAAATAAAAATTGATATAAGAAAAAGCAAGCCTGTATTAGAGTTTGAAGACAGAAAATATAATAAGGAGATAAAAAATATCTTAAGAATATGGCCCCAGGATAATGATACTGAAGGATTTTTCGTTTCAAAAATCAAAAAATGTTAAAAAAAATTCAACTCTATATTGTTCCTATATTAAGCTTAATCATATTTGCAACTATTTTTACTTTTACTAAACCAACACTAGGTCCAACAGGAATGGCTGTTTCAGATATTAACCCAACTGATGAAAGAACTGTAACAGCAAAAGTGACCTTAAAATTAAGCAAAAACGAGCTTATTCCTAAAGACTCTTTAGTAATGGTTTCATTAGATGACAGAGAAGCTTCTATTCCAATTAAAGAATTTATTAAAATAAGTAATGAACCTTACGAATACGCACAAGGAACTTTAGAAATAGCTGATTATGAAGGTTATGGTTATATTGGAGATTACACTTACAGCATAGATATTGAAAACTTTAACCTTGATACAAAGGTTCTTACAGGAGAACACACATTTACAACTAAAATTGTTTACAACAATCATGTTTTATATAAAAAAGAAACTACTTTTACTGTAGAAAATGAATGAGATTGTAAAGCAGATAATAGAAAAGGCAAAAAGAAAAGGAGATGTTAAGTCCATATTAGTAGAGGTTGGTGAACTATCTAATGTTTCTGCAGAAGAAATAGAAGCTTCTATAAAAGAAATGGTTGACTGGCAAGTTTTAGTAGCTACAAAAAGAAGCAAAGTAAAATGTTCTTGTGGTTATGAAGGCAATCCTAAGATTTTGGGAAAAAAAGCTGGAATGACTTTATTTGTTTGTCCTAAATGCAGTGGTTTGCCTAAAGTTTATGAAGGAAAAGATATTATTCTAAAAGAAGTTAAAGTGAATTCATAGCCCCAATATTTCTTTCTGTATATTTTTTTAGATTATCTCTTTGTTTTTCATCTATAACTTGTATTGCAAGACCCCAATGCATGCTTATATAATCTCCTTCTTTGAGATTTGGTAAAAATTCTCTATCGTAATCAACTTCTATTTCTTTAGGATTTCCTAGAGTTATTTTACCTTTAGACTCTACAGGAGTATAAGCGACTATTAATTTATTATTGCCAACATGCTTTACTTTGCCACAACTAATCCTGCATTTATCTATGTTTGTTAAAGTCCCTGTTTTCTTTGTAGCTTCGTGTATATGGAAAACATGAAAATTATGATCAGGTAAAGCATTTTTAGGAACTTTACTTGCTAAATTAAAAGCCACTTCTTTTGACCTACCAGATTTAGTAAACTCTTTTAAGATCAAATTTTTAATTTCTTCAGCAGGAACATTCTCTAATAAATTATTACCTAAGTAATATGCCTCTATTACCTCTTTATCAAAAACATCTTTATCATTATGCTCTGCAATCAAGTTTAAATATAGCTTTAGAGAATCA
>CAZSMA010000038.1:0-13359 GCA_964608065.1 uncultured Methanosarcinales archaeon | reverse complement strand
CCTCATTGAAACAAAATGCGAATAGCAAGAGGTGATAGAAATGAGTATAAAATGGGAAGTAAGCATAATAGAATTAAAGGACAATGGAAGCCAATATAAGGTTACCAAAAGAATTCCAGATTTAGGTATATCTGATACCAAATTGTTTTCTAAGATTGAGAAAGCTTTAGAACAATTCAGAGAATGGACTGAATATTTTCATTAAGTATTGTTTTTAGTTCAGGCTGATCATAATGGTAAACATCTGGAATATTCAAAGAGAGAATGCGTTTTTGCATGTATTCTTTAGGAAATCTTTTTCCAATTTCTTGTCTTTGAGATTCTTCCATTACCAATATTGTATCTGCCCAATTGATTTGTTCTTTTGTTACTGGTTTTTCATTGTACAGACCTGCAGATTTAGTGTTATATTTACTTTTAAGAAGCTTTTCAGCTGTTTTGCTTCTATTTTGGTTTTGGTTGCATATGAAGAGTATGTTCATATTTTTAGTAAGTTTTTGGAGGTTTTAAACTTTTTGGTAAAATGTTAATAAAAGATATATCTTTGGAACAAAGACCGCGTGAGAGGTTGAAGAATGGTGATAATTTAAGCGATGCTGAATTACTTGCTGTTTTATTGCAGAATGGTTCTAAAGGAGAGAATGTTATTGATTTAAGTAATAGGTTAATTACTAAATATGGTTTAGATAATTTAAATTCTTTGAGTTTAACTGAATTAATTCAGGTTAAAGGCATTGGTTTTGCTAAGGCATGTAAGATTATTGCTGCTTTTGAATTAAGTAAAAGGGTAAATGCTGGAAAGATTACTGGTAAAGTTATTAATTCAGCTTCTGATGTTGCTTCCTATTATATGGAAAAGATGAGAGATTTCAAAAAAGAACATTTCTATGCTTTATTATTAGATTCTAAGAACAGGATTATCAAGGAAGAGTTGATATCAGTTGGAACTTTAAATAGTTCTTTAGTTCATCCAAGAGAAGTCTTTAAGGAAGCAATAAAGAACAGCGCTAATGCGATTATACTGGTGCATAATCATCCTAGTGGGGATTGTGAGCCAAGCGAGCAAGACTTTCTAATTAATAACATAATAAAAAAATCAGCAGACTTACTAAACATTAAACTGCTAGACTACATTATAATTTCTAAAGATAATTATTATAGTTTTGAGAAAAAAGATTAAGGATTATATTTGGGTTTCTTATCAGTTACAGCATATTCATTCTGAGGGTCACTAATTAATTTACTGATCATTGATTCATCTTCTTCAGCCCATTTATCCGACAGTAATTCGGCCTGTTCTAAAACTAAATCAGTTGCAATTGCTTGTTTATCAGGGGGATATCCATATTTCTTCAATAATCTTCTAACACCTATCCTTAATTTTGCCCTAACAGTGTCTCTTATCTTCCAATCTATATTAGTATTTTTTCTCAAATATTCAGTTAACTCCCTAGCCATCTTTTTAATAATATCTTCTCCTAGTTCGTTGATAGCACTCTCATTATCAGCTAATGCATCATAAAAAGCAACTTCTTCATCACTAAGATCTAATTCCTCTCCCCTCTTTTGCGCTTCCCTTACTTCTTTGGCTATTTCAACTAATTCAATAATTACTTGTGCTGAAGTTATGCTTTTGTTTTGATATCTCCTTATTGCTTCTTCCAGTCTTTCTGAAAATTTTCTACTCTTTACCTTATTATCTTTGAATATGACCCTTATTTCATCATTTAATATCTTCTTTAAAGCTTCAAAAGCCAAATTTTTGTACTTCATATTTTGAAATTCTGATAAAAACTTATCAGATAAAACTGAAATCTCTGGTTTGTCCATGCCAAGTTCCTTGTAAACATCTATCACGCCATGAGCAGATACTGCTTTTGAAACTAGCTGTTTTATTGCTGCATCAGAAATAACTTTACTTTTTGTGCCTTTAATCTCTGTTTTCTTAAATGCATTAGCAATAGCCTGGAAAAGTGCAGCTTCATCTCTAATTTCTTGTGCTTCAGGTTCTGCTGCTGCTAAAGATAATGATCTCATCAGAAGACCTGAATTTTTTACAAATCTTTCCTTGCCTTTATCTAGTTTTAGTATGAAATCCATAAGTTCTGGTATGATCCTCATTTTTTCCTTTGATGAGGCTTTAAAGAACTTTATGTATGGGTAATTATGAAGCATATCTTTCAACACTTGATATTTTTCCTTCATTAAAGAGACTGCTACTTTAATATCATATGCTGGTGTACCTTCTCCTTTGCTTTGAGAATAAATAGTAATTGCTTTCTTTAACTCTTCAGCAATACCAATAAAGTCTACAACTATTCCTCCTTGCTTTACTTTATAGACCCTATTAACTCTTGCAATAGCCTGCATAAGATTATGATGTCTAATTGGTTTGTCCAAATACATCGTATTAAGTGAGGGAACATCAAATCCAGTAAGCCACATATCCCTAACAATTGCAATTTTGAAATCTGAATCAGGATTTTTAAATAGCTCTGCCATTTCCTTTCTTTTTTGTTTAGTTCTAATATGTTGCTGCCATTCTTTCCCATCATCTGCTGAGCCAGTCATTATAATCTTTATTTTACCTTTATTATCCTCTTTATGATACCAGTCTGGCTTTAGTTTTTTTATTTTGTTATGGAGTTCTACACAAATCCTTCTACTCATACAGACAATAATTGCTTTGCCTTCCATCACACTTTGTTTTAATTCAAAATGTCTGATAATATTCTTTGCAATTATCTCAATTCTTTCTTCTGTACCTACTAAAGCTTCGATTGTACTCCATTTTGATTTCAGGTATTCTTTACTTGTTTGTTCTTCAAATTCAGTTATTTCGTCAACATCTTCATCTAAAGTCTTGAATACTTCCTCATGCTTACCAAGCTTTACAACTCTAGGATCATAGAATATTGGAACAACCCTTTTATCCTCAATTGCTGCGTGCATATCATAAACATCAATATAACCTCCAAATATTGCTCTTGTGCTTTTATCTGCAAAGTCAATTGGAGTTCCAGTAAATCCTAAGAATGAAGCATTAGGAAGAGCATCTCTAAGGTATTTAGCAAATCCGTATTTTAGTGTTTGTTTTTTATTGAATTTGGCTTTTAATCCATAGTGAGTTCTATGAGCTTCATCTGCAACAACTATAATATTATCTCTTTTAGAGAGAAGCTCAAATTCAGAACTAGCTCTTTCCTGAAATTTTTGTATTGTGGTAAAAAAGATTCCTCCAGATGATACTTTTAACAATTTTTTTAAGTCAGGTTGTGAGTTTATTTTCTTAGGAGATTCTCTAAATAATTGTGAGAGATCACTAAATGTGTTGAATAATTGATCATCCAGATCATTTCTATCAGTAATTACCACAATCGAAGGATTTTTCATTTCCTTGTTTCTTGTGATTTTCCCAACATAGAAAGCCATAGTAAAAGACTTTCCTGATCCTTGCGTATGCCAAACTACCCCGACTTTCCTTGTATTTCCAACTGCTTTTAGTGTCTTTGTAATTGACTTATTTGCTGCATGATATTGATGATAACCTGCAATTATCTTTGTTGTTTCAGTTTTGGTTTTTTGAAATCCAATGAAATTTCTGATTAAATCTAAAATTACATCTTTATTGCACATGCCTTTTAGGTTGATTTCTAACTGTGCTTTTGATAATGGTTCTCTTTTTTTCCCATCTATTGTTCTCCATGACAAAAACCATTCCCATGGACTTGTTATAGTGCCTACTTTTGATTCTGTTCCGTCAGCTATAATAATAAATTCGTTATGATTGAATAAACTTGGAATTTCTTGTTTATAGGTCTCTATTTGTTCATATGCTGACTGTACTGTGGCAGTTGCTGAAGCTGGATTTTTTAGTTCAATTAAACCGATAGGGAGTCCATTAATGAATAAAACAATGTCTGGCCTTCTATTGTGCTTGTTTTCAATAACTGTAAATTGATTAATTGCTGCGAAATCATTGTTTTTTGGATTTTCAAAGTCAAATAGTCTTACTATTACTCCCCTTATCTTTCCTTTATCTCTAATTTCTACTTCAACACCATTTACAAGAAAATTGTGGAACCTTTCGTTGTTTACTATTGTTTTATGGCTTGTTGTCCTTGTTACTTTTTTTATTGCTTCTTCAATTGCTTCATTTGGAACTTTGTTAATTCTTTTTAGTGCGGTTTCTAATCTTTCTTTTAAAACAACTTCATCCCAGCTTGTTCTTTTAGGATTATCGCTGTCTGGAGCAATATCAGGGCCGTAGATTATGTCGTAGCCTAATTCATCCAGTATTTCTAATGCCGCGTTTTCAATATCCTGTTCAACTATGAATGACATTTTATTCTATCACTAATCCCCTCTTAAGTGCTAATTTTTGTTTTAATTCCTCTGGTAATTCTAAATCTTCCCATTTTTCAGATAATAAATCTACCAGTTGACTACCATTGATTGTTCCGATTCTTGGAAATCCTGATTCAACAGCTACTTGTAATGCGTCTTTTTGAAAGTTTGCTGTTGTAATAAATGCACCTTGGGCTCCAGCTTTGATATTTTGTCTTAATGCCCTTACTTGCTTAGCATTTATCTTAGCATCTGCTTTATATCTTTTTGCCTGAACAAATAATTTTATCTTAGCCAGTCCATATAAATCTAGTTCGCCTGTTGCATCCACTCCTTCATCACCAACCTTTCCTGTATGCTCAGCTTCAAAACCTAAAGCATTTAACAATGCAGTTACAAGAATTTCAAATTCTTTAGCATCTAGTTCTAAGATTCTTCTGAGAACAGTTTCTTCCGGTGATTCTTTAACTGCAATCTTTTGTGAAACAAATTCCTTTTTCCCAATGGTTTCAAAAAAATTATGCCTATCTTTAACTAAAAATATAGTTAATGATGATCTTATACTATTCTGAAAAGGGACTGAGAATTGTTTTCTTTGTACTACTTCCTTATTCCATTTTACTTTTTTTCTATGAACATAAGGACAACCATCATCTTCAGTAGCATAATAATATGGTTCTTCTTTAACAATACCATAATGTAAATATTCGCTATTAAAATCTGGAGTTATAACATAATCTCCTGGTTGTATGTCAAAAAGGAATCTTGCTATTTGGCCTACTTGTTGACCTATAACATTTGGACTTTTTTCATCTGGGTGCCTTTCTACATATAATTTTTGAATTTCCTCTTTAGTTTTAACCTCAGATAGGTTTTTATCCTTAATCCAACCTATTCCAATATAACCTCCGTTAAGAAAATGTTCAGTATATTGTCCAAAATTTGCTCTTAACACAAATAAATTAGGCATTTTGTTTCACCTCAATTGGCACCCTTATTTTTCCTGACATTAGTTTTGGTAAGAGGGAATCTCTAATTTTTGATAGATTCTTTGATTCTATAATATTTAGTGATGCTTTATTTTTTATGTGGGTTACTAAAAGATTGTATTTTTTCGTTACATGTTCAGGGGGTAAAACAAAATTAAAATTTAAAATTGCATCTTCTGGAAGAGCCAGAACTGTAGTTCCAGTAGCAAAGCCGGTTGCTCTTTCCCTATACTCTGGAATTTGTAGAAGAAAAGATAAGAAATGATTGGATAATTTTGAATTTTTATGTCTTACTACATAAATATGGTGAGTGAAAATTATTTTATCAGAACCTAAATCAGCAGGTACCACTAAACAACTACCAAGAACTTCTCTTTTTTGAGTAATATCTGTGTTGGCTATTACTAAATCTCCAGGTTTAACCAGATTCCTTTCTTTGTATTCTCCAGCATAAAATTTTAATCCTTCATATCTGAAATGATTATTTGGCGCAATATTTCCGAGATTAATCATAGGAATTCCATCTTCGCAAAGTCCACTTCCTTTATATGAAAGTCCTCTTTCAACAAAAATAAAATCTCCCAATTTTCTAACTTCCCACCCTTTCGGAATCTCCCCTAATTCAGAATCAACCATCTTTCCGCCTGAAGATTTGTAAGGCTTGCCTTCATTCGGAAATTCAAAATCAACAAACCAGTGCTTAAACAAAGCCTGACCTATTTTTTCTAATGTTTGGTTTTGTTTTTGGAGTAATTCTATTTTTGAATCAAGGTCTGAAAAGATTTTAGCTATGGCTTGCTGCTCAGGCATTGGTGGAATGATTATGAGTAACTTCATTAAGTTTGAACCAGAAATATTTCTTGATTGTGTCCCTGCAGTAATTTTGGATAATTCATCTTTTGATAACTTTGAATTAAATTGATAGTAAAAATACTCAGGATGTGCTAATTTATTATTTAATACAGCACATAAAATATTTCCATCAAAAACGATGGGATTTTTATGTTCAATAACAAGGCTACATTTTCCAGCGCCATCAGTCATCATAGAAGTTCTTGAGAACATAAGGTTGCCTGTTTCTATTTTAAATCGTTTTAATTCCCCCCCTGTAACCACAATTGAATCCATTTGTTGATTTCCTATGCGAGCATTTCCATATTGCACACCCATTTTTAATATCTTGACAGGACTTTCTCTAAAATATTCTTTACTTTTATAAATGCCGTGTTTAATGTTTCCTATTAAAATCTCTTTAAATTGTCGTACTTCCCAATCTTCAGGGATTTCTCCTATTTCAGTTTCTTTAAATTTTGTTTTTTGGTTCATTGAATTGTTTCTAATAAATTTATTTCTCTTTCGATGTTCTCTTTTAGATCATCAAATGTGATTATTTTTATATATGGGCAAAAATGGAAGTTTATTTCCTTTAGTACTCTTTTTTCTTCATCTGATAAATTTGATCCAGTCAGAATTATCCCTTCAGCTTTTTGAATTCCATAAACTCCCTCTCCTGCTTTCTCGCTATAGATATCTGTTCTTCTTAAATAATATACTATCTCACTTATTGCTTCTGCCAATTCTGGAGATAGGATAAGTCTACTTTTTTCATGACTTTTTCTTTTAAGAGGATTTATATGTGGGCTTTTGACTTCTACAATTACATCTTTGTTGTATCTTGTTTTAATATGTAGATCTATCTCTGTTTGAATGTCTACATCTTGATTTTTTGCCTCTACAAAACATTCTAGACCTAAAAGCCATGGCTGTTCCTTTATTTTGGTTTTAATTTGTTCTTCTTTTCCTTGCCCCAACTGTATACTTTCCTCAATGACTTTACAAAAATCATTAAAAAGTTTTCTAAAATCTCTTTTGTACCTAGACTTTGTTTTGTTAGCTAACTCTATTAACTTCTTATTTTCTTGATTCTTTTTTTCAGCCAGATTTAATCTAATTTGTAATTCTGCTAATTGTTTTGTTAATTCTTCTTTTTTTGTTTTATAAGATTCAATCTCCTCATCAAGGTTTAATGTTTTTCCAAAAAGAATGAAATATGGCTTTTTTATTGTTTTAATTAACCATCTTAACCAAGAAGAAAAATTAAATTTACCATCAATCCACAGCTTATGAGTATAATTTTCATAATTACCTTGTTTTTTTCCAACACGAACCGAGATACCTTTCCTTCCTTCAATCTCTAAGGGGGCCATAGAACTAATTTTTTCTCCATTTTCCCATTTTTCAGCAGGACCTAATATTTTAATATCTGGTTTCTTTTTTTTGACTGCCATCTTCAATTCCTATTTCTTCCTTCTCTAAAAACTCTTTTTCATCAGCTGCTAATTCTTTCTTATTAACCAGCTTCTCAACTATTAATTTATACTTCTTAACCTTCTTACTCAATCCAATAATTGTTCCTTGATTTCCAAACATCTTAAATCTTAAACCCAATCCCTTCCAAATTCTTTTTTATCTCTTCATCAAGCTTCTTACCTTCTTCCATCTGCTTTTTAAGATCAGTTGTTAGCTCTTTCATCTTGTCTTCAAAAGGAATTCCATCATCTTCCTCTTCTTCAACTCCAACATATCTTCCAGGAGTCAATATGTGTCCGTGCTTTCTAATATCTTCAAGTGGGGCGCTTTTACAAAAACCATCAATATCAGAATAACCTTTGCCCTTTCTCCAGGCATGATAAGTTGAAGAAATCTTCTTAATATCCTCATCAGTTAACTCTCTATTACGTCTTGTAATCATTGTTCCCATCTTACGAGCATCAATAAAAAGAGTATGAGTATCTTTCTTGCCTTTTCTAATAAACCAAAGGCACGCAGGAATCATTGTATTATAGAATAACTGAGAAGGTAAGGCTACCATGCAGTCAATTACATTACCTTCAACCATATTCTTCCTGATATCCCCTTCTCCAGAGGTATTTGAAGACATTGAACCATTAGCCAACACTACACCAATTACACCTTTATCTGATAAATGATGGATCATGTGCTGTAACCATGCAAAATTTGCATTTCCTTTTGGAGGAACACCATATTTCCACCTTACATCTTCGCGTAAATGCTCTCCACCCCAGTCAGATATGTTAAATGGTGGATTTGCAAGTATAAAATCTGAACGAAGATCCTTATGTTCATCTTTATGAAATGAATCTCCAGAAGCAATTTGCTTACTCTCAATTCCTCGTATAGCAAGATTCATCTTACATAGCTTCCAGGTTGTAGGATTACTTTCCTGGCCATATATTGAAACATCATCAATTTTACCAGAATGCTCTTCAACAAACTTTTCAGATTGAACAAACATTCCTCCACTACCACAACAAGGATCATATACCCTACCTTTGTAGGGTTCAATCATTTTAACAAGTAATTTAACAATACTTTGAGGTGTATAGAATTGTCCACCCTTTTTTCCTTCTGCATCAGCAAACTGGCCTAAAAAATACTCATATACTCTTCCCAAGATATCTTTTTTCTTGCTTTCAGCATCACCTAGACCAATAGTTCCAATTAAATCAATTAATTCTCCTAACCTTCGTTTATCCAGTGCAGGACGAGCATAATCCTTTGGAAGAACAGCTTTTAGAGATGGATTTTCTTTTTCAATCAAATCCATAGCATCGTCAAGTATTTTACCAATTTCTGGCTGTTTTGCATGATCCTGTAGGAATTGCCATCTTGCTTCTTTCGGTACCCAGAAAACTTCTTCAGCTTTGTATTCATCACGCTCTTCTGGACCCAAACTGTTGGGATCATTTTTTAATTTTTCATACAGCTGATTAAAACTATCAGAAATATACTTTAGGAATATTAGACCCAATGCAACATGCTTGTACTCAGCAGCATCCATGTTATTACGCATTTTATCTGCAGCTGTCCAAAGCTTTTGCTCAAATCCTAATCCATGACCATTATTTGACATTTTTTTTACCCCCAATTATTGAGTAGTAATAGTATAAATTTTATAAACCTTTCCCCCTTCCGGCAATATATTCCCACTCATGGCAACAATTAAATGATATAGAAATCATGTAGCCATATACGGCTCCAAATCTATTTATATTGCTCCTTTTTATTTATTTCCATGCTCCTAACATTCAATCTACAGAAAACCAACATCCAAGAACTAAGCAAGAAATTCTCTTTATTAGCTAATTCTAATCATATAATGATTCTATTAAATTTAAAAGAACCAAAAAGCGTAAAAGAAATTCATAAACTAAACCTTTTCAAAAAATATTCTAGCACTTATAAAGCTTTGAATAAGTTAGTTAGAAATAATTTAATAAAAAAAGAAAAAGGAGAAAATAAAGTGGGGGATGTTTATTTTCTTTAAGGTATTAACACTAATTTTTTACCTTCAATACTCCACTCTAATTCCTGACCGCTTCTTAAATTTTCAAGTTTCTTTATTATACTAGGTATAGTTACAACATCACTTTTCCCAACTTTTCTTAATTTTACTTTCAGCTTATTCCCCTTCCTAGCCTTTTCTATCTCCAGTGCTTTTTGGGCATCTATTGGATTTATAACTTCTTCTCTACATTTCTTGCATTTCCATCCTCTAACAACTATACCTTTCCATTCTGTCTTTATTTTTTCCATAGATCCCCCACATTCACATTTTATTTTTAAGTTTTCGAAATTCATTTTTTATCCCTCATTAATTTTTTAAACTTTTTAGTTAAAGTAAATTTTCCAGCATGTATCAGTTTATAGTAATTGCCCATATCAACCACAACTACGTTTATTATTTTATTACCTTTAGTAACTGCTCTTTCAGTAATATTTTTCTTTCTTTTTCTTAGTTCAACTCCTTTTTCCAAAATCTCAGGTACATCATATAAATCCAAATCAATATCACTTAACTCATTTAATGCTGTTTTAGTAGGCATTATTGGTTTTCCTTTATAAGTAAATTCCATATAAATTACCTCTTTGGATATATATTAATGAGATATATCTTAGATATATATAAGTCTTTATATTCCACCAGGGGGTGGGGACCATATACCTTAACTTAAACTAATGTAATAGGTAGTCCCCCTATTTATTTTTCCTTTTCCTATTGACTCTTTTTATTGATTTCAACTTCCTATAATAATCCTTCTTAATCAAAATCAAATACTCCATCAACCATCTATTAACTTTATTCCTAGGCCATTCATCAGATGAAAACTTTACCCTTGGACCTAGATAATCTTCTATTTCTTTTATTTTTCTTTTAAGTTCATCTATTTTTCTTTTTCTGGGCATTATAACTTTTCCAAAAATCTTATCTCTTCCTCAACCCAACTCTAATAATTTCACCTTTCTCTATAAACTTATCCAATAACTTCTTCAGTTCTTCATTGATTTCTCCTTTGTTTATCATCTTGGCTAATTCATAAACATCAACAACAGCTAACTTATTCCATAATCCAATCTTCTTGACCATTTCAAAGAATTTATCTCTATTATCATCATCTTTCTTAGGAAAACTAAGTTTAGGATAACTTTTAACAAAAGCTTTCATATCAGAACCAAAAACAACCTCAACTTCCTTCTGTTTAGCAAATTCAACTAATGCATCCTTAATCTTATCCATCTTCTCTTCTTTCTCTTTAACTTCTTTATGTAAAGAAGCAAAATCATTAACTAACTTAACACCATCATCATCTAGATATTCTTTAGCTGGCTTATCTTCTATTGAAAATAAATGTTTAAAATTAGGACATAAAGGTCTAAACTCACACCATCCACATAATGCAGATTCTTTAGCTGGGTATTCTTTGCATTTTAAAATATCTTTAATCACTTCAAGAACCTCTTTCTGCATATTCTTCAAATCTTTATCTGTTCTTGAACTGTGCATTTCTTTGTCAAAAGCTAAAAAATGCCATATTAACTTAATCTTCTTAGCATCAGGATACATCTTCTTAATACCATAAGCATAGATAGCTAATTGTCTATCATGATCTATTCTATCTTGTGTAGGCAAAGAATTATTAGTCTTATAATCATGAATCTCATAAACATCTCCATCCATAGCTAATCTATCAATCCTTACATGGATTTTATATTCTCCAATATCAACAAAACCTTTAGTTTCTAATCCTATAGTTTTAGTCTGATCAAATGGTTTATATTTGTTATAATAATCAGTAATAAACTTTTCACCCATTTTTATATAGTTCTTTTCAGAATATTCATCTCTAACAATAACAATTCCATCATTCCAGTTTTTTTTCCATTCTTCATTAAAGAAAGAAAGCAACTCTTTCAAAGAATTAAGCTTTTGAAACTTCAAATCCTTATACAACTTCTCTAAAGTTTCATGAACTAATGAACCTAAGAAAGCTTCAACTGTATTCTCTATCTCAGTTTTAACTTTATCTATATAGTTAAACTTAAACTTCAACTTGCATTGCTCAAAACAGCTTAGTTTTGAATTTGAAAATGTTTTCATTTTGATCTTGTATTAATTTCTTTCACAATATCCCTGACATATTTCTCTGCAGCTAATGTACCTTTTCTTGCAGCCGCTGTATAAGTTCTTTTCAAATCTAACATCTCTTTAGTTGGACTAAATCCTGCTTTTTCCTTAAATTCCAATTCTGTAATTGTTCCGCGGATAAACTGTCTCTCTATATTTTCCATCAGTTTAAGCTTTTCATTAGACACTAACTCTGCAATCTTAAACTTCAGCCAGTCATTTCTGCTTATCTTAAGATTCTGTGCTATATATTCCATATCATATAGTAATGCCTTTGGCAGTCTTATATTGAATTGAGTTGTTTCTTCCATATAATAGGATATGATAGGATATCCTATATAATACTTTCGGTTTCAGAAGGGGATTGGGACCATAAACCTTAACTTAAACTAAATTCTACAATAGTCCCCTTATTTAATTTTTCATTGATTTTTTTTTTATATTACAGAATCTAAATCTAATATTGTTATATAAGATACATTTTTTTTTCGCAGTTCTTCAGCTATCTCTTCTGAATGGCCTATCCCGTAAATTATAGCCATTTGATTCTTCCCGGTTTCACTACATTTATTAAAAGCAGTCTCAGCTGCATTGATACTTCTTTCAATTCCCTGAAATGTGTCATGAGCTTTTGCGAAATGATCTGTTATAATAATGAAAGGAGTTTGGCTCTCAAATATTTTTTTTGGATCAGGCAAAATCTCTTTATATGGGTGTCTCTCATATACTGGCATGAAATATTTTTTCAATGCTTCTTTTTGTTCTTTTTCATATTTCGGCCAGTATTCTTTGGGAAATCCACTGTTAAACATCTGTCCAACAACCACAGCAAGAAGGAGAGATGCGTAATCAAACATTGTAGCGGATGACAATGTTTTTCTCATTAGCTCGGGATTTTCCAAACCAATGCAGGATATACTTTCCCTTAAACCTAGTTGCATAAGAGGCAGGTTTGAAATCATATCTTCAAGGGATTCATAGTTGTGACCAAACATTTCCTCGCACAAGCCTTTAATCTCAGGATATTTTGCAGTTTCTTCAATAATTATTTTCCGAATATCCCTTTCTCCGGGAAATATCTCACCTTCAAGTATTGTTTTATCAAGCCGCGCCTTATCAACTATACCGTCCATACCTTCTAATCCAACAAAATCAAGACCTGTTAATTTATTAAGCAAATCAAAAACATGTAGATGATAGTTATGATAAGAAATCATTTCATCTCCGTGCCTGTCAGGAAGAATAAAAAAAAGAGGAAGTTCTCCTCGAAAATAATTTCTGACAGGAACTATATTCTCATGAATATAATAAGCAAGTGCTTTAACATCCTTTATTTCAGGAATTTTTATATTGCATTCATCCATTTTAATTACATAAATCTCCAGAACAAGCTGGAGTGTACTACACCCCTTTTATAGTTCAAATCCTTTATGGATTTATAAATTTAATTGTTTATAAAAAAAAAAAAAAAAAATTTTTATTTTTTTAAAAAAAAAATTTTATTTTTTTTTTTTTTTTTTAAATACATAAGGCATT
>CAZSMA010000037.1:0-13473 GCA_964608065.1 uncultured Methanosarcinales archaeon | reverse complement strand
ATTATAAACTCAGAATACAGAAGAATTTCTTTATTTATTATTATATGCATAAATAATTTGCTTGCATATTTCCCTAAAGGTCTTCCTTTTGTACCAAACCTGTCTTCATAAAAGTCTCTCCAAATGCAAGTATCAAAATAATATGTTTTTGTCATTTAAAATATTAACCCCTTATCTTTTCCATATGCCTAACTCTTTTATCCAATAACTCTTTAGTTCCAACGTCTTCTCTGTGGAAAACATGGCCTTTAACAGAACAAACAGCATTCTCAGCAGCAACTTGTGCTTCTTCTATGCTTGGATGTATACCTACAAAAGCTATTGATCTTGAACCTAACATATACAACCCATCTTTCTTTTTATCAACAGAAGCATAATATATTCTAACATTCTCAGAAACATCTCCTAATTCAATCTTACCTTTAACAGGATTTCCAGGATATCCTTCTGGAACAGCATATTTACAAACAGTAGCTTTGTTCTCAAATTCAGCCTTAACTTCATTCAAATTTCCATTAACTACTCCCTGACAAATCTCTAAAAAGTCAGATTTCAAAATAGGCAAAACATTCATTGCTTCAGGATCACCAAGACGGGCATTATACTCAATTAATTTAACTCCATCTTTTGTTACAATAAATCCTCCATACATCACTCCTTTATACAATTCACCAGTCTCTTTATGAATAGCTTCTGCAACATTCTTAGTTATTTCATAAGCTGTATCAACATCTTCCTTTTTTAAAAAAGGCAGTAAATGATCTGAACAGGAATAACTTCCCATTCCGCCTGTATTAGGACCTTTATCATCAACAAAAGCTCTTTTATGATCCTGCACTGGAGGTGTCATCAAAACATTGACACCATCTGTAAAACATTGTAAACTAAATTCTTCTCCATCTAATTTTTCCTCAACAATAACAGAAGGATGATCTTTCAGAACTTCTTCACAATATTGCAAAGCTTCTTCTTTTGTCTGATAATGATCTCCTTGAACTCTAACACCTTTACCCCCAGTCAAACCATCTGGTTTAATAGCAGATTCACCAACCTCATCTAAAAATTCAGAGATTCCGTCCATGCTTTCAAAAACCTTGAACTTCGGATTTCCTTTAATTTTATACTTCTGCATCAATAATCTTGTAAATGATTTTGAAGTTTCTAATTTAGCTAAAGCTTTAACAGGACCAACAGAAGGGATATTTATTTCTTTTAATGCATCTACAACTCCAATCTCTAAAGGACCTTCTAATCCTACAACACAAATATCAATTGCATTAGCTTGTGCAAATGCTTTTATTGCATCTAAATCTTCAAAATCCCCTATTTGAACATCTTCAGATAAAGAATTTATTCCAGGATTGTTTGCTTTAACAAAAGAAAACAATTTTGGTTTTTGAGGACTGTTCATAATAGCTTCTGCAATAGCATGCTCGCGAGCTCCTGAACCAATTAATAAAACATTAACCATATTATCACCTGTTGAAAATTTAGAATTAATTAGTATTTATACTTTTTTATTATTATGAGCACAGTTTCTTTCATCTTCTATACATTTTATCATTTCTTCTGTAACATCTCCTGTTGGATAGTTTCCATCAAAACAAGCAGTGCAGAAATGTTTTATATTAGAATTTCCTGTTTGTGCAGATTTGATCATATCTTCCATTGTCTGATAAACCAATAAGTCTGCTCCAATAATTTTTTCTATTTCCTTAACTGAATGCTTCTTTGCTATAAACTCATCATATGTAGACATATCAATTCCATAAACACAAGGATATCTCAAAGGAGGGCATGTTGAAGCAAAATAAACTTTTTTTGCTCCTGCTTTTCTTGCAATATCGATTATTTTTTTAGATGTTGTCCCACGAACAATGCTATCATCAACTAATAAAACTTCTTTATCCCTAAACTCCAGCTTTATAGGATTTAACTTGAACTTTACAGATATTTCTCTTTGTTCTTGGTCAGGCATTATAAAAGTTCTTGCTATGTACCTATTTTTAATAAAACCCTCCCTGTACTTAACATTTAGGTCATGGGCTAAAGTGATTCCTGCTGTACTTGAAGTCTCTGGAATTGGAACAACAACATCTGGTTTAATATTCATTTTTTTGAACTGCCTTGCCAAAGCATTTCCCAGCCTCAATCTTGTTTTATAGACGCTTATCTTATCCATCAATGAATCTGGCCTTGCAAAATAAACATATTCAAATATACATGGATGGTGGTTAGGCTTAGCTACCTGTTTTTTATGTACTTTCATATCTTTATCAATAAAAACAGCTTCTCCAGGTTTAATATTTTCCATGTGATTATATCCTAAAACATCATGAACAACACTTTCTGAAGCTACTAAAAAACTCTTATCCTTTCCTTCTCCTTTTTCTCCAAGAATTCCTGGCTTTATCCCGCAAGGGTCCCTGAATATGAACATTCCTTTCTGAGCAATAAAACCTACAACAGTATAAGCTCCTTTTACTCTTTTGAAAACTCCTTCAACAGCCTTGAAAACATTTTCAGATTTTATATCTTTAGGTTTCTGGTTTTGAAGCTCACTTGCAAAAACATTTAGTATGACTTCTGCATCACATGTGCTGTATAAATGCCTTAAATCTTTTTTCAATAACTCTTCTTTTAAAGGTTTGTAGTTAGTAACATTTCCATTATGAACCATAGAAATCCCAAAAGGAGTATTTATTGTAAAAGGCTGCGCATCAACTGCAGTTCCTCCTCCAACAGTAGGATATCTTGTATGCCCTACTCCAATGTTTCCTTTTAATTCTTTTAGAAGTTCTTTGTTAAATATGTCTCTTACTAAGCCAGTGCCTTTTACTGTGTGAAAACCATCATCATAAGTTGTGATACCAGCAGCATCTTGTCCTCTATGTTGCAGAATTAGCAGCCCATCATATATCTCTGGCATTGCCTCTCTTTTACTAGTATAAACACCAATTATACCACACATAATACCACACTGTAGAACTTTAATCAATTGTATATAAAGTTTTCTATATTCTACTTAAAATGATCATAACCTTTTTTTAACATTATCTTTCCTTTTTTATCAAACAAAAACATTCCTTTATTTTTTGGCAAAATCTTTCCAACTACATGCATATTTTTTCCTTTGGTTGTAAACACTAACTCAAAATCTTCTCCACCATACAAAGCATAATCATATGGGTCTTTGTTTACTGCTTTTGCAGCTTGCTTTGTTAAATTAGAAATTGGGATTTTATCTTTATAGATAACAGCTCCAAGTTTTGACATTTCACAAATATGTTTTACCTCAGAAGCTAATCCATCTGAAACATCAATCATTGCATTGCAATATTTTGAAATAATATTAGCTTTCTTTAACTGTGCTTCTGGCTCTAGATGTTTTTTTATTATGTTGTTATATTTTTTATCCTTAATGTTTTTTCTCAACAATTCTAACCCTGCTGTTGACTCTCCTAGATTACCTGTAACACAAATCCAATCATTAATCTTAGCATCACTTCTTAAAGAAAGATTGACTTTACTTACTTCTCCTAACATTGCAATATTTATAACAATTATCTTTCCATGTGTTATGTCCCCACCTATAATTTCTAGTTTGTGTTTTTTTGCAGAGCTATAAATTCCTTTATATAATTTATCTACAAATTCTACAGATGTGTCTTTCTTTAAACACAAAGAAATTATAGCAGAAGTTGGCTTTCCACCCATAGCTGCAATATCAGAAACATTAACTTCTATAGATTTTTTTCCTATTTGTTCTGGTGTAGCCCATTTAATATTGAAGTGGTCATTTTCTACAAGCATGTCTGTTGTGAAAAGAAGATATTTATTCTTCTTATACTTTAAAACAGCAGTATCATCTCCAACCCCAACTACAATATCCTTATCTTTAGTTTTCTTAGTAATCCTGTTGATTAAAGCAAACTCCCCACCTATTTGTGATATTTTCATGGAAAATGTTAAATTGTTTTATTGTATATAAAATTTGTTATATTAATCAAATTTTTATTTATGATTAAGAAGATTGTTATTGTTCTTCTCCAACAAAAAAGCAGGAAAATACTTTGTTTTATTTATGTTATCGATAGGAACTGTATCCATTTCCTGAATCAACATTGGAAATCTTTGCCTTATTTCCATCACTACAGTTCTATATATATACCAATTCCTAGATTCAATATGGATCTCAAAATCCCATTCACCCAATGTTTTAACAAGACTGACTACATTTGGATGTCTTTTAAGATAATTGACTAACTCATCTTCTAATTTAGGAAAAACGTTATGACATTTTATCAAAAGTAAGAATTCTATATGACCTGTCTCACTAAGATTCAATATGGGCTTAAATCCTGTTATAGTTTTACTTGAAATAAGCTTTTTTATTCTTTTTATAACAGTTTTTGTTGTCAAATCAAGTTTATTTGCAATGTCAACAGCACTTATTCTTGCATCTTCTGATATCATATCAAGAATATTCAGATCAATATCATCAAAATGCTCTGGCTCCCTGTCACCTCCAATTATTACTTCGTTTGGATTATTAGATGAATTATCAAAAAGATATTTTCTTCCAAAATTTCTCATTACAATTGTTGTAAGTATTGTATAATTTTGAAGTTGTTTTGGAAATACACTTATGATTGTCTTTAAAGATTTATTAAAACTGGATGTATTTGGCGCCAAAAAATCACAAACTATATCATATCTTCCGCCGCAAATGGCTACCCATGAAGTGTTAGGATGTTTTTTAAGATAAGTTACTAACTTATTAAATTTTTCTTTATGCGCATAAGTAACTCTAAAATAAACGCGAAAGTTAATTGCATTTAGTTTTGAATAATCTATAAGAGTGTAGAATCCGTCAATAATCTTTTTCTGAATCATTGAATGCACAGAATAACTTACACGCTGTTGACTCATTCTTGTCTTTTTTCCGATTTTTACAAATGATTTTCTGGAATCCAGTTCTAATTGTCTTAGAATTGTTTTATCTTTCTCAGACAAACCTGTATGTTTTGTCATAATTTTGTAATATTTTACTTTAAGTATATAAATATTACTTTTTTACAAAGAAATACTTAAGAACATTATATATATTTGATGATATCTCCTATTATGAAGGATAAATAAACAAAACGTTTAATCTTATTCTTCAAATGATATTTAAGTTAAGATGAATCATGAAAAATCTAAATACGCAGTAATCGGTGCTGGCTGTGGGGGTCATGGTGTAGCTGGTAACTTAGCACTTCTTGGTTATGATGTTACACTTTGGAATAGACCTCATAATAATAAATGGGATAATAAAATTAAACAAATAGAAGATTTAGGATGTATAACACTAATAGGTCAATTAAAAGGTAAAGGTAATTTATCTTATGTAGGAACTGATATCTCAAAGGCTCTTGAAGACAGAGATATTATTATGGTAGTTACAACAGCAACAGGACACAAAGATATAGCGAAAGAGATGGCTCCTTACTTAAAAGATGGTCAGATAATACTTCTTAATCCTGGAAGAACATTTGGCGCTTTAGAGGTTTATAATACACTTAAACAAAATGGATGTAATGCAAATGTTATTGTAGGAGAAGCAAACACTTTAATGTATGCTGTAAGAGCACCTGAACCAGGAGTTGCAGATATAAAAGGTGTAAAAAATGAGGTCTCTGTATCTGCGTTAAGAAAAGACGATACAGAATATTTAATAGACAAAATAAGTTCTCCTTACCCTAAAACTCCTAGATTTATTGCAGCAGACTCATTTATAGAGACTAGTGTAGGCAATATAGGCGCAGTATTCCATCCAGCAATAATCTTGGGAAATAAGAAATCGATTCTAGAAGAAAAAGACTTTGAATTCTATACAGATGGTGTCACAAAGAAAGTAGCTGGAATTATGGAACAAGTTGATTATGAAATTCAACAAATAGCAAACGCATTAGGAACAAAGGTTCCATCTGTACCGCAATGGATGAAGTCAAGATATGGATTACCATTATATGATATACATACAATGATACAATCAAATCCTGCTTATAAGGGTATAAAAGCACCAAAAACATTAAATCATAGATACTTATTAGAGGATATCCCTACTGGTCTTGTACCAATTGCTCTTCTTGGCGATGCGCTTGACATTCATACCCCTACAATTGACAGCCTTATAAATGAAGGAAGTACTGAGTTAGGGATTGATTTCAGAAAAAAAGGGAGAACTCTGGAAAAATTGGGATTGTCAAGAAAGAATGTTAGAGAAGAGTTAGAGAATATTATCAAATCAAAGAATGTTAACAACTCAGAGGATTTAAATGCCAAAACCAATGAAACCTTCCGATATTGTTGGATTAGTTAAGACAGAAGTAGATGCGCATGTGCTTGGAATATCAACTATTGATGATATCTTACAAGAATCAGGATTTACAACAGTGATTGGAAATCCAGAAGTTTCGAGAGCTTTTTCCAATCCAAGTAATGCAAATAATTCATCACTAATCCAAAAATGGGTTCTGGAAAACCAAGTTACAGTCCTGGGTTTTAGTTATAGGCTAAATCCTGATGATGCTGTATCTATTTTTAGGAAATTGATGTATCAATTAAGAGATAAAAAACTTTTAGAAGGATATGGTGGTAAAATAAAAGCAGTTTATTTTGCAGGATTACCTGCTGCGTGTGAAAGGATTAAGCAAATTTATGGAGGGGATATAGGTGTTTTTTATGGTGATGAAACTCCTAATGAAAGTCTAAAAATATTCAAGATTGATCCAAGCATGGCTCCAAAAAGCAAAATTTGGCAACACCCTTATGATAGAGCATTAGATGAATTTGGCAATGATGTAATAAAAAGGGCAGATTATAGTTCTGTTTCACCAGTTGATAACTCCGGCTCAAGAAATTTTGGAACTAAAAATGAGAAACTAGTTGATAGGATACAACATGGAAAAACAAGAAATTTTCCTCCAATAATAAGAGCACATGCTGGCCCATATCAAGAGAATAGGAAAGAAGCAGTAAGGCAATTTATGGAATGGTCAAAGCTACTAGCAGAAAAAGGGTTACTTGATGTGCTCTCAATAGGAACATCACAATTAACACAAGAAAGATTCGGTGGAAATTGGAATGGATTACCTAATGGGGGAGGGGTTCCGATAAGTTCTCCTGAAGAGTACAATGAGATATTTGATATATCAAGGCCTATGCTAATTAGAACCTACGCAGGCACCAAAAACATAAGAGAGCTTGCTGAGATGTACGAATCTACAATAAATATTGCATGGCATGCTTTATCTTTATGGTGGTTCTCACAAATTGATGGAAGAGGGCCCAACTCAGTTATGGATAATCTTAAAGAACAATTTGACACTTTGGAGTATATAGCATCAACAGGAAAACCTTATGAACCAAATGTACCACATCACTTTGCTTTCAGAGGAGGAGATGATATAAGTTATGTTGTCTCTGCGGTTATTGCTGCAAAAGTTGCAAAAAAAAAAGGGGTAAAAGATATGATATTGCAAACAATGCTTAATGTTCCTAAATACACATGGGGTGTAAATGATCTCGCAAAGACTAGAGCAACACTTAATTTAGTGAGAGAATTAGAAGATTCAAGTTTCAGAATATATCTGCAAACTAGGGCAGGACTTGATTATCTTTCACATGATCCAGTAAAAGCAAAAATTCAGCTTGCAGCGGTTACAGCTCTTATGGATGATATTGAAGCGTATAATATACAAAGTCCAGATATTATACACGTTGTAAGTTACTCTGAAGGAAACGATTTAGCTAATCCAAAAGTTATTAATGAAAGCATTCAAATTACGAGGAGGGCTCTTGACTTATATCGCAATTTAAAGAAAAGGGGTGAAGTGGAGGATATATCAGAAAATTCTGAATTGAAAGATAGAACAAATTATCTTGTTAATGGAGCTAAGGTTGTTTTATCTGCAATTGAAGAATGTATTCAAAACCCATATAGTCCAGAAGGTTTATATAGTATCCTTAAAGCTGGTTTTCTTCCAATTCCTCAATTAATGTACTGTAGAGAAGAGTTTCCTGAAGCTGTCAAATGGGCAACTAAAGTAAACAAGGGTTGTGTAGACATTTATGATGGCAGTAAACAAATACCAGTAGCAGAAAGAATCAGAACAGTTAAGCAAAGATTAATGTAAAATACTAAAATTTAGACAATGGAAGGGTAGTCATTTCATACTACAAAATTCACCGCACATTGTACAAACCTTATCTTTAATCTTACTTTCCTTCCTATAACTTCTAGCTTTATCAGGATCAATAGCTAAAGAAAACTGTTTTTCCCAGTCAAACTGTTTTCTATACTTAGATATCAAATGATCCCTGTCAATTGCTCCCTTAATACCTTTTGCAATATCAGCTGCATGAGCTGCTATTTTAGTTACAATAACACCTTCTTTAACATCATCAATAGAAGGTAGCCTTAAATGTTCTGCTGGTGTCAAATAACATAAAAAATCTGCTCCATAATAACCAGCTAATGCGCCTCCAATAGCTCCAGTTATATGATCATAACCTGGTGCAATATCTGTAACTAATGGACCTAAAACATAAAATGGAGCATTATAGCAATATTTCTTCTGCATTTTGATATTTTTCTCAATCTGATTTATTGGAACATGGCCTGGACCTTCAATCATAACCTGAACATCTTTTTCCCATGCCCTTTTAGTTAATTTTCCCAATATTTTTAATTCATGTATCTGTGCTTTATCTGTTGCATCTTTTATACTTCCAGGTCTTAAACCATCTCCTAAGCTGAGGGTTAAATCATATTTATGTGCAATATCCAATAAAGCTTCATAATTAGAATAAAGTGGATTTTCTTTTTTATGGTGTTTCATCCATTTAACTAAAAAACTCCCCCCTCTAGAAACAACTCCTGTTAATCTTCTCTTCAACAAAGGAATTGCATTTCTTGTCAAACCAGCATGGACAGTAACAAAATCAACACCTTGCTTTGCTTGCAGTTCAATTGTATCTAATAAATTATCAGAATTTATATTTAACAAATCATTCTCAACAACAGTCTGATATATAGGAACAGTTCCGAATGGTATTGGAGAATTTTTAATCAGTGTTTTTCTTATTTTATTCAAGTCTCCGCCAGTGCTTAAATCCATCACAACATCTGCACCATGTTTAACAGAAATTTTTAATTTTTCTAATTCTTCATTTATATTGTATTTGTATGGAGAAGTTCCGATGTTTGCGTTGATTTTAGTTTTTAATCTATAACCAATTCCAATTGGTTTCAGATTTTTGTGAAATTTATTAGCAGGAATTACAATCTTACCATTAGCAATGTTTTTTCTTATAAAATCTAAACTATGTTTTTCTGCTTTAGCAACTATTCTCATCTCTTTTGTTATTTTATTTTCTCTGCTTTTTTTCAGTTGTGTCATTTGTATTTCAAAATAACCTCTCTAATTTTCCTACACTCTTCTTCAACATTTTCTTTATTAACTATTGTCGAAATCATTGCTAAACCATCAGCTCCAGCTTTCAAACATTCTTCCATATTATCCAAATTAATACCTCCAATAGCAACAACAGGAATATTAACTTTTGCTTTAATGTCTTCAATCAATTTAATCCCAGCAGCATTGCCTGCATCTAATTTAGTAGAAGTCTCAAATATTGGACTAGCACCAATATAATCTGCCCCTAATTTCTCAGCCCCTAAGGCTTCTTTAACATTATGTGCTGTCAATCCAATTATTTTATTGCATAACAATTTTCTTGCTTTATCATAAGGCATATCATCCTGTCCAAGATGAACTCCATCTGCATCAACAGCTAAAGCAATATCTACATTGTCATTAATCAAAAACAATGCTTTATCCTTGCATATTCCTTTTAATTTAACAGCAATCTCTAACATTTCTTTTGTTGAAACATCTTTATCCCTATACTGCACAACCTTAACACCAGCTTTAACTGCATTGTCTACATCTTCTATTATATTTTTTTTTGTTAAGTTTCTGTCAGTTATAAAATAAAGATCAAAATCTATCATTTTAATTCTTCAAACTTCTTCATAGAATCTATTTTCTCTTTATCCAAATTATAAACTTCATCATAAAAATTCTCTTTATAGCTTCCAGGACCTTTTGATTCTTTAGCTGCTAGTTCTCCTGCTATTCCAAAACTAACTAAAGCAGCCATAGCAGCTTTTGCATAATCATTTTCAACAGCTGCAAAACTGCCAATAACAGAAGCAACCATACAACCTGTTCCGACAAATTTTCCTAACATCTCATGGCCGTTTTTCACAATAAATGTTTTTTCGCCATTTGTAACAATATCCTCTTTTCCTGTTATAACAACAGTTGCGTCTCTTTCTTTAGCTAATCTCTTTGCTACTTCAATTAAATTAGCTTCAACTTCAGTTGCTTCTACACCTTTAGTCACAACATCTTCTCCAGCTAATTTAGCAATCTCTGAAGAATTTCCTTTTATAATACTAACTTTAACATTATCTAATATCTCAAAAGCTTTGTCATCTCTTAATTTTGTAGCTCCAACTCCAACTACATCTAAAACAATAGGAATGTTTTTTTTATTAGCAGATTTTCCAGCTTTAATCATAGAATCAACAAACTCAGGAGTTAAAGTCCCAATATTCAGAACTAAAGCTGAAGCAATAGAAGCCATATCAGCAGATTCTTCTTTTGCATGAGCCATAACAGGTAATGCGCCTATAGCTCTTGTTATATTCGCACAATCATAGATTGTAACCCAATTAGTAAGATGATGTACTAATGGTTTATTCTCTTTAATCTTAGCTAATAATTCATAAATCATAGTTATCCTCCCAAAACAATCTCTACAAATATAGAATGTATATAAATTTTTTTATTTTCTTTTCCCATCTATAAATTTCTTTATAATAACTATATCTTCATCAGCATCAATAGTTACTTCATCCTCTTCTTTAAGTTTAGAAATATTAGTTATAGCTTTAGGCAATAATATCCTATCGCCTCTGAAATCCAAATTTGTAATAATCTCTTTTATCTGCTCCGGCTTCTCAATACCCATCTCTTCTAATATATCTTTAGTGCTTACTTCTTTACTTTCAGAAGCAGTTTTTGCTTTCTCATAAAGATATTTAGCAATCTTATCAGCAACATCAATTTTAGTAGTCTGGGTTATTCCCTGTAATCCGGGACTTAAATTAACTTCTAAAACAACATGACCTTTAACATCTTCTAATAAATCTATTGCGCAAATCTCTGCTCCAACTGCTTTTGCAGATGCTACTGCAATTTTCATTGCTTTTGGAGGCAGTGTACAAGGCTCTCCAATTCCTCCTGCATGAATATTTGCTCTTTTTTCTCCTGTAAGTGCTACTCTTTTGTATGCAGCTACAACCCTGTTTCCAACTACAAACGCTCTTGTATCTGTTCCATCTGTTTCAACATATTCCTGTATGATAAAAGGCTGGTTTAAAGCAGTTAATGCATCCAACATACTGTTAGCAGTTGCAAAGCTTTCAGCATACATAACACCTTTTCCCTGTGTTCCAGATGGAAACTTCATGATAATAGGATAATTTATTGTTTCTAATATTTTTTTAGCAGATTCAGAAGTAGCAGTCAAATAAGCTTTTGGCATTGGTATATTGTTTTTTTGAAGAACAAGTTGTGTTAAGAATTTATCATGGCCAATCTCAAAAGCTTCTGGCTTGATTGGCATATAAGTTGTATGATGTAAGGCAATTGTAATAGAACGTAAAAGCGGCATATACCTGAATGAGCCTTTTGCAAAAATACAATTATAGTCTGTTGGTAAAGGTATTCCTTTATGCAAAACCTCAAGCTTTCCTGTGTCTACATCTACTTCAATATCTTTTAAGTTGATATCATCAACCTCTTTAAAGTACTTCTTCATAGCTTCTAATGTCCACTTTGAACTTACACTTCCTTGACTTATTAATGCTGCTTTCATGGTAATCTTGAAGGGTCCAACAAAATTCTATGAATTTTGAGGATCCCAAAAACTCCTACGGGAGTTTTGACGGATCTATTAAAAAATAATCTTTTAAAATATTCTGTCCAATCAATATTTTATATTTCATATGAGCCCTGTCTGCAATTGTGAACTGTTCTTTTAACTTTTGGCCTGCTAGTTCAATCTCAACCTCAATCATAGGTCTTATGCTGTTTCCGTGCGCTGATTTAACTAATCTTGTTCTTACTATTGGACCTAGTTTTAAATATGCAGCTAAACTTGAATCTATAGATGATTTTGTTGCTCCTGTATCTACCTTTGCAGCTACTTCTTTAGTCCCTTCTGGCCCTTTTATGATTATATTTTCAGATAATCCTATTATTATTTTACCATTATATGTCTTGTATTTCTTAGTGCTCATTTTACTATTCTGTATTATGGTTAGTTTATAAAGTTATCGAAAACGCTTTGCATTTTCGGAACCTTGAAAAACAGTATGTTTTTCATAGGTTTTGGTTTTATTGTTAGATATAAGAAAACATTTAAATAGGCTATTAACACCATAAGAATCATGGAAAAAATCTCATTTAAAACATTCGGCTGCACTGTAAATTTCAGCGAATCAGAAATAATGCAGGGAATATTAGCTAAAGCAGGATTCAAACTAGTTTCTAAAGCAGAAGATTCTGATATAATCATATTAAACATCTGCACAGTTAAAGGTGAATCTAAAGCTATGAAAGAAATAAGATTAGCAAAAGAACAATTTCCTTTTAAAAAATTAGTAATAGCAGGCTGTATAACAAAAAAAATCATTGAAGAAGCAAAAGAGATTGCTCCTGAAGCTTCTTTAATCAACACACACAATATAAAAGAGATTGTTTCTGTAGTTGAAGAAACAATCAATGATAATCCTATAACTATCATAGCAAAAACAAAGGAAGTAAAACTAAATCTTCCAAGAGTTATGAAAAACAAGATCATTGGTATAGTTCCTATAAGTTCTGGCTGCAATTTTCAATGCTCTTATTGTTCTGTAACTTATGTTAAAGGCCGTTTATTTTCTTATCCTGTAAATGATATTATCGAACAGGTCAACAGACACTTAACCCATGGCGTAAAAGAAATATGGATAACTTCCCAGGATAACGGCCAATATGATTTTGAAAACAACAACATTGTCGACTTAATGAAAAAAATATTAGCTATAGATGGTGATTTTAAAGTAAGATTAGGAATGATTAACCCAAACCATGTTAAAAAATATTCAGATGGTTTAATCAATATTTACAAAAATGAAAAAATGTTCAAATTCTTACACATCCCAGTACAGTCTGGCAACAATGAAATTCTAAAATTAATGAACAGGCAATATAATATAGAAGATTTCAAAGAAGTTGTTAAAAAATTCAGACTAAGTATTCCAGATTTAACTATCTCAACAGACATAATCTGCGGTTTTCCAACAGAAAC
>CAZSMA010000036.1:0-13743 GCA_964608065.1 uncultured Methanosarcinales archaeon | reverse complement strand
GTAACAATTTATTATCCAAGTAAGTAAACATGTTTCCATAGTTTCCTTCTATTGAAGACAAAGCATAACCTAAACTATTATTCAATAAATTTAATGGAATAGAAAATAAATTCCAACCAGTAAATAATTGGATGTTATAGTACAATATGGAACAACCCTCATCAATTACCCCATCACAATCATCATCTACACCATTACAAATTTCAGTTGCTCCAGGATATATTGTAGTATTTGTATCATTACAGTCAACAGGTCCGCAGGCGTCACCAGTTACATTAAATCCATCACCATCATTATCTATACACATAGTTATTATTGTTATATTAACTCTATCAGTCTCACTTGAAGTAAGAGGATATTTTACTCCTTCATATATTACAAAGAATTCGTAAGTAGTATCTATATTTCCTGTTGTATTAACCACCCATGTTTGCTCACACTCATCACCATCATGCATATTATTCAAACATGTTAAATTTTCAGGATAAACGGGATTTTGGTTATAAGTAAAAAATGGTTTACCACTATCCATTGGAATAATTCCTTTTCCTTTAACATTTAAATTTATGTTTACACTAAATGTTCCAATATTTGAATTGATTATTATTGCTCCAATATATGATCCTGGCTTAGCATTGCCTGGAATTGCTAAACTTGCATTAAATGTTTCAGAACTACCTTTTGTTATTATAAGTGTGTCTTTAGATAAACTCCAAGCACTTTCTTCTATAACATGTCCTTCGTCGCTTGTTAATGTTGTAGAATGAATTAAAGCAATAAAATCTGAAGACAAATTAGCATCAGGACTTACAGAAACATTAAATGTATTATGTGTTGTGTCTCCTAAATCAAGGCTTAGGTTCCAATAATTAGGTATTATATCTACTTCATTAGCAAAATCCTCTACAATAAATTGCGTATTAGTTTGTCTTATGAATTCTCCTGGTTTTTCTGCATATACTTTTATTGTATAACCCCCTATTAGGTTTGTATTTGTATAATATTCTTCATATATTCCATTATTTTTATCATCTAAGACTAATAGATCTAAACTATTATCTGGTTTTATAATCTCAGCTGTAACACTTGCTCCAATTACAGGATCGGATACATTCATAATGCTTGCAACAATCTTTATAGGACTTTCTAAATCAACATCTGTCTTATCTATAATAACTTTTAAAGTCAAGTTTGTTTTAACACTAGAAATAAACGAATAATTTTCAGGAACAGGAATATCTTCTCCGTAAATGCTGACATTCCACGAACCTGTTTCAGGATTAACTACTTTATACCATTCTGGTTTTGTTAAATTTCCTGAATATTCTATGTTAGGATCTGTATTAGGATCAACAAGGGTTCCATTTGGATAATACAAGAAAGTGTCTACATCTGAACCTAACCAATTTACACTGAATCTGAATTCATTTACAGAATCATCCACAAAAACACTTTGCTCACATGTTTGATTTTGCGTTATCACATCAGTTTCACTTGCTACTTTTGCTTCCCCTTTTATCATTCCTGCCATGCTTAAATAAATGGAGTGCAGATCTAAGGCTTGCTTAGCATACTGATAAGTGCCTTGTGTAATGCTTGCGATAGTAATTAAATCTGTTTCACAAAGGCTATCACCAATGCCTATTGTATAAATTGGTATGCTGTTAGTGGCTGCATATTCTGCAGCTGTAATTGGATTACTCCCTACATTCCAACAGCCATCTGTAAGCAATATTAAAGACCATAGATGACTTTGATTTCCATTGGTTAATAACTCGTTAACACCATCATAAATACCATTTCCCATAGCAGTTGAACCACTAGCAGATAAAGTATCAATTGCACTTTTTACAGACTCCAAATCATTTGTCAAATGAAGATTTACTGCAGAACTGCTTACAAAAGAAATCAAAGCAGACCTGTCACCTAAATCAGTAAAGTCTAAAAGACTTTTTGCAGCAGCTTTAGCAGCTTCAATTCTGTTAGCGTAAGGGGGCATGTCATTTGTACTCATGCTGCCAGATATGTCAATTATCAAAGGAACATCAACACTAGTTGATTCAATGTATTTTATACAGGATTCCTCTAAAGCACTTGTTTTACCTACTAAAGTTACATTCAAATCATACAAACCAATACTGTCTTGTGTTGGTGGCAAAACACCAAGGATGTATTCTCCAAGTGAACCAGATGTGAGAGTGAATAAAGATGGTTTACTTTTTTTCTTCCCAGAACTAGGACGATTTTCATCAATAAAATCTGAGGGGTCTGTCCAACCTGTGGTATTATAACTGTACCCTGGTCCTGGAACCCCCCATTCAGGGCAATTTGAAAATCTTATTTCAAAATGTAAATGACAATAATCCCAACCATTTTTCCCTATAGTGCCTATTTGTTCTCTTCTTTTAACAGTTCCACTGGTCTTACTCATACTCTGTAGATGTCCATATAAAGATTCAACTTCTGTTCCATTTGGTAATTGATGACGAATAATGGTAACATTACCCCACCCAGAACCTGCATCTTCAGCATAAACTATTGTTCCATCTGAGGTAGCATATACTGATGCTCCACAATCTGTGTCTCCTCCAGATTCACTATTCCAATCTTCACCAAGGTGAAGTTTATTTTCAAAGTCGGGATTTGGTTCACCAAACTCTTGTGAATTATACCAACCATCACCATCATTGGCTTCAGTAGCATTACCAGTTTCTCCAACAGGATAATCAAAACCCTCTAAAGTCCCACCTATAGTGATATTAAAATCATCACTACTCAAACCGATAACTGGAAAGCCATCTGGATATTTAGCATTAACTTTAACTGTAATGTGTTGTGGATTATCAGGTGTTCCTGTGGTAACTGGAGAATCTGTTGTAGGAGAGTTTATGTTAATAATTGGTTTTTTAACACTTACACCATAAGCATAATTTTGTATTGAACATTCATCAAAACCAACATAAAAGTATCCATTATCATAAGGTCCCCAATCGGCCCCCCAACTGTTTTTAACTATCCAATAATCACCTGTTTCATTATATCCTGTTATAATTACAGCATGATATCCCCCAGAACCGCCATCTGGAGAGCATGTGTAAATTTTGGCGCTCAAATTTTCAACACCATCCCAATACATAACAACCGCAATAGGTCCTGTTTCATATAGATAACTTTTAATTGCTTCTTTATTGCTAGAAATAGACTCATAATCATTTATTTTATATAATTTGCTTTCCCAATCATCGCATCTATCAGAACAAATAAAATCACTACAGTTTGAAAATTTACTTGTATTATAATTACAGTTTGTATCACAACTTCCTCCACTACAGGTACAACCCCATCTATCTTCATAATTTAAACAATTTTCATCAGGGGCCCCTTCATTTTTCATATAATTTAACACTGGACCAAGGTTTGTTCCAGGTATGCCGCAACAAGAACCATAACTATAACAATCTGCTACTAAATACTGTTCTGAAAGATCGAAATTATAATTAGGATTATTTTTATCAATGTTATATTGTGCTTCAAAAGTTCCTAAAGTACTATGTGCCCAACAAGAGCCACAATTACCTTGGTGTTTTACTAAAGTCATCCAATTTTTTCCATCTTTAGCCCTCCAATCAAAATAGACCGGTAAGTCACTTGCTGAAGCTATTAAAATTGATAATATAAAAAATGCAATAAGCCCTATTAATACTTTTGATTTCATCTTTTACATGTTATCTTTGTACTTAGATTCATCAAATCATAGATTGTCCCTACCTCCCGTTCTGTCGGTCCTAACTCTTGTTTTATTGTTCCTGTTGTATGTTTTTCTCTAGTTATGCAAATACCACCTTTAAACCAACCTTCATTTTGTCCGAGTTCTTTCAAATCATACCCATGTTGTTTACAATAAGACCACTCTTGTCCGCATTTTCCTCTATAAAAATCCCATTCTTCACATTCAGTTCCATCAGGAAGAATACATATTCCAATCTGACCTTTTTCATTAGTAATTAACTTATGTTTGCATCCCATTTCAACAGCGTATATAGAAGCTGGATCTGCAACTCCAACAATCATACCCCCTGTAACCACTTCAGAATTATTTTTTCTTTCTCCACCCAATCCCATTAAATCATATACAGTTCCTATTTCATTACTTTCTTTATCTAAACATACTGCTCCTTTAAACCAACCTTCATTTTGTCCGAGTTCTTTCAAATCATACCCATGTTGTTTACAATAAGACCACTCTTGTCCGCATTTTCCTCTATAAAAATCCCATTCTTCACATTCAGTTCCATCAGGAAGAATACATATTCCAATCTGACCTTTTTCATTAGTAATTAACTTATGTTTGCATCCCATTTCAACAGCGTATATAGAAGCTGGATCTGCAACACCTACTCCTGTACCAATTTCCTCTTCATTAACATGTGTATCTTCTTTTGGTACAGTCTGACCTTCATATTTTCCTGACAATACACAAATATTATTCTCACAAATCTGGCCCTCAAGGCAACCAACATCTATACAACAATTTTCACTTGTTTCTCCTTCTTCAATTATATTATTACCACAAACTGGTTTAATGGGTGTTTCTATACATCCGCTTATCAAAACAGATGCAAGTATCAACAAACCAGTTAGTATTTTTATCTCGTTTTTCATTTTATCACCTCTTTATTTTTAATTTGATAAGCTATCGGATCCAAACTAGCTTTAACATCTCCGCATTCTCCACCAACACATTTTACTTTAGCAGTAACACTTAAAATGTTATATTTTCTAATCTCTTGTGGTGTAAATGGACTAATTAAGTAAGAAACTAAATATCCCCAAGGTACTGTCCAACTAGTAAAACTAGATGCTTGACCAATTTGTTGTACAGCACACTTTACTTCCAGTCTCCAATCTCCTGAATCTAAAATAGTAATATCCTCATTATCATAAACCCATAAATCACCAACCTTTGTTCCATAGTCATCAATAAAGGTTAAATTATCAGGAATATTAATTAATTTGAAATGAACACTTGTAATATTTGCAACAAAAAAAGTACAATTAACTCTAATTTTAGATAAGACATCATTATATGCAATACCACTGCAATTCTTCCTTAGTCGGGCATAATAAACATCTTTTCCAGCCATATTACCATTAATACATTCATACTTAACATCAATTTCATTATCAATACACCACTCTACAGATTTTATTATATCACTTACTGTTCCACCAGTTTCATCCATAAACTTAACTGCATACAAATCTACATTAGGAGCAACTCCAATAATACCAAAATCGTTATCTAAAGCAGCAATAACACCTGCTACATAGGTACCATGACCATAAGTATCTATATAATCATCATCAATAAAAGAAATTCCACCTTTAACATTATCTTTTAAATCTTCATTATTGTAATCAATGCCTGAATCAATTACAGCTACTTTAATGTTTTTTCCGGTTGTTTCATACCAAACATTAGGAGCATTAACTATTTCTACACCCCAGGGAATAAGTTGTTCAGTAGTAAGTGTTTCTTCTACAGATTGTTTCTCTAAAATACTTTCTGTAACTTTTCTTTTTGAAGGAACTATAGAAACAGTTGCTTTAGCAACTTGTCTTGAAACTTGTGTTCTTGGTGGTTCTATTTTAAAATCTTCTTCTACGGATTCAATATCTGGATTTTTTCTTAATTCTTCAATCTCTTTTTTTGTTGCTTTTATTGTAGAAACAGCAACATCTTCAAAGTTATCTTTAATTTCTATGTTTCTTTCTTCTAATATTTGTTGTTTTATTTCGTCTTTAAATACAACTATTGCATCAATTTTTTCATCAGCGGTGTCATTATCTAATTTTGCAGATATAGTACCAATTATTAAAATTAAAAATACAAGCAATAATTGTATTTTTTTATAATTCATTTTTTGGTCTGAAATAATTTTCCTATTGCTCCCCCAATTATACTAAATATAACTAGATTCAAAATTGAGAAAGTCAATAATCCAATAAATCCTTTTTCTCTAAAAAATAGTAGACATGAGGTACTTATCACTGGATAAAAAAAGATATCAACAAATGATTTGATTTTAATAGGACAATCATATCCTACAGTTGCTGATGCAATTGTAAATAGTATCCCAACTAGACTATAAAAAAACCCAATAACCCCTCCAATCAACCACCATTTTTTCTTTCTCTCTTTCATTTTAAAATCACCTCTTTTTTATTCACAAAATTTTTTACGTATCTATCTAACTTTATTGTTTCATTTTTCATTTTATCACCTCTTTATTTTTAACTTGATAAGTTGTGGGGTCTAAACTAGATTTAACATCTCCGCATTCTCCACCAACACATTTTATTTTAGCAGTAACACTGAAAACTCCGTATTTTCTGATTTCCTGTGGTGTTGTTGGATTAATTAAGTAAGTTAATAAATGACCCCAAGGTACTGTCCAGATAGTAAAACTAGATGCTTGACCAATTTGTTGTACTCCGCACTCTACTTCTAATCTCCAATCACCTGAATCTAAAATAGTAATATCTTCATTGTCATAAATCCATAAATCACCAACCTTTGTTCCATAATCATCAATAAAGGTTGAATTATCAGGAATATTGATTAATTTGAAATGAACACTTGTAATATTTGCAACAAAAAAAGTACAATTAACTCTAATTTTAGATAAGACATCATTATATGCAATACCACTGCAATCTTCCCAAACAGTATTATTCTCTTGACATAAAATTTGATTAATTAATATTGAACAATCACTAGTGTATTGTCCTGTTTCAATATCAATGTTCATTGAGCAATCACCTCTATTGATAATGGTGATAGGAATTTCTTGTGATTGGAGGTCACTGGTGCTTGTTTCTCTTCCAGTTATGTTAACTCTATAATTCCCTGGTTCAAGGTAAAAAGCATCTACACATTCACTGCTACTATCATAGACTATTTGAGCATTGCTAGAGTTGTAGATTCGTGTAGAGATGTCATACCAATCGACTTTAGGGTTGTCATTACAAACGCCTTCATAGATGTAGTTGCCTAATGAGTCTTTTAGAGTTAGGTTTAGTTTTCCACCATTCATGGTGAAGTTGTAGTTTAAGTCAGTGCCATCTACTATAGTTATATCTCTACTTTGTGTTAAATATGGGCCGTAAACATTCATTCTTCCAGTTAGTGATACTGTGTAGTCTCCTGGTTCTAGGTAGAAGTTAGTTAAACAGCTAGTTGTGGTAGAAGCTATTTGAGCATCACTAGAGTTGTAGATGTAAGTTGTAAGAGAGTTCCAATAAACGTTAGGAGTATAGCTACAAGAACTTCTGTATATATAATTATCAAGTGAATCCTTGGTTGTTAAGTTAAGGTTGCCACCGTTAACTGTGAATGTATAGTTGACTACACCACTTTCTGTAATTGTTATTTGTCTTGTTTGTGTTATGTATGGGCTATAAGAAAATATTCTTCCTGTAAGCTTAATTGTATAACTTCCTGGTTCAAGGTAAAAAGCATCTACACATTCACTGCTACTATCATAGACTATTTGAGCATTGCTAGAGTTGTAGATTCGTGTAGAGATGTCATACCAATCGACTTTAGGGTTGTCATTACAAACGCCTTCATAGATGTAGTTGCCTAATGAGTCTTTTAGAGTTAGGTTTAGTTTTCCACCATTCATGGTGAAGTTGTAGTTTAAGTCAGTGCCATCTACTATAGTTATATCTCTACTTTGTGTTAAATATGGGCCGTAAACATTCATTCTTCCAGTTAGTGATACTGTGTAGTCTCCTGGTTCTAGGTAGAAGTTAGTTAAACAGCTAGTTGTGGTAGAAGCTATTTGAGCATCACTAGAGTTGTAGATGTAAGTTGTAAGAGAGTTCCAATAAACGTTAGGAGTATAGCTACAAGAACTTCTGTATATATAATTATCAAGTGAATCCTTGGTTGTTAAGTTTAGATTACCTCCGTTAAGTGTGAATGTATAAGATAAGTCATTACCTTCTGTGATAGTGATTTGTCTTTTTTGTGTTATGTATGAGCTATAAGAAAATATCCTTCCAGTGATGGTTATAGTATAATTTCCTGGATCTAGACTAAAAAAGCTCTCACACTCACTACTTGAATCATAAATAACCAGATAGTTGCTAGCGTTGTATATGTATGTTCTAAGGTCATACCAATCAATTCTAGGGTTATAGCTGCAAGAACCTTCATAAATGTAGTTAACTAAGGAGTCTTTTAATGTCAATGTTAAAGTCTGCGTTGCGTTAGCAGTCTTAGAATTAATAGATATTAAAAGGAAGCTAAATAATAACAAAAGTATAATTTTTTTAATTTCAATCCCCCAACTATTGATATTTACCCCCTTAAAACTTTCAACTATATAATTTTTTATATCCTATAGTTGGTATTTAAAATCATATTGTCCAATCCTGCGCATCTTCAGATTTAATCCAATAACCTTTGCCAGAACTCATATTATCTAAAGTGTTTGGCAAACTGCCAGAAGTGTCATAAACTCTCCAGCCCTCAGGATAATAAGTCCAAACTAAAATTGGAGTTGTTAAATCACTTATAACATCAGGCAACAATCCAATTGAATTATTATAACCAACCATATTCCATCCATTAATCATTTTTACAGTATAGTTTGTTTTAATCATTCCATTAAAGAATAAACTCTGATTTAATTCAGATTTAATCCAATAAGCATTTCCATAATTCATCTTAGTTAATGTATTCAAATTAAATGGAATCTCTGAATCATATGAGTTCCAATCACTACCATTATAGTTTTGTACAATTATTTTCCCTGAAAGATCTTTAATGACTTTTTCAATAGAATTGTTTATGGGTTGTACAGGTAAGCTAATTAAATTCCATCCTTCATATAATCTTAATTCCCTGCTAATTACATTTATAATCCATGTATAAGAATTTGCAAACACACCATCAGATATTTCAACAGTAATGTTATAATTGCCTACTGAATCAAAACCTGGATTAAAAGTATATTCATTTGTTGTTACAGTTGGAACACCATCTAAGTACCATTGTATTGACACAGTATCATGCATATCAAAATCTAAATAGCTAATGTTAAAAAACTGAATTTCACCCTCATATATTGTAATAATATCCTTAGGATATATTCTTGTAATTTCAGGATCTCTATTTATGTAAATAATAGGGGCAACCTGACCTCCCAAATTACCATCAACAACCAACTGAATGTTTTCCTTCCAATTATACTTCATGACTGTGATATCCAATAAATCATCATCACTCCAACAAGTTCCTCTTGTAGTTCCAATATCAATATTATACCAACTAGAATTCACTCCGAGATTAACATAACCCCCAAATATTTCTCCAGTATTAATATTTTTAATCTCAACAACAGCCCCGGTCACATTTGTCCCATCTTTAAAAGCAGCATTGCCGATTATTATATGGGGTAAACAAACTATTTTTTGTAAAGGCAATAGCCCATTATTTATGCTAAACAAACTTCCAGAATCTGTTGTTTCACCATCATAATCAAAATGCACTGAAGCATAATATTCTCCATTCTCTAACTGGTGGCTAGGATTTGCGAATCTATTAGTATCAAATCCAATAGGCACATTTATTTCAGTCCCCATACTAGCTTCTTCGATAAAAGCGCCTTGATAAACTTTAAAACTGCCATCCAATGTTTCTAGGATTTTATCCCCTATATTTTTAAAGGCAATAAATAAAGTTGGAGGTGTTTCATCCCAAACAAACATACTACCGCTTACCATTTTTCCATAATATGGAACTGTGATTTCCAACCTCATCATTGCACATATAATTGCACAAATTGGACTATCAGGGCATAATTCATCTGGATTTTGGCATACTTTTATGTAATTGCTATAGAAACTCTTTGGGTCAATTTCATCCGGCATGTGTATAGTTACATTTGTCCAGTACCATTGGTTTGGAATCTCAACTTCAATTGTGTTGTTGTAAGGAATGATATACTCTTTTAACTCTCCTGTGGATTGCACTGACATATTATTTGCTACTGTATCAGTAACTCTAAAATCAAAAGTCTGATTTTGGCCAGGTAAAAGCGTGTATTTCTTTGAGGCAGGACTAATTCCAGTAGCACCCACTGTAGATAGAACTAAACAAACTACAATTACTAAATACAGCATTTTAATTATGTTTTTCATTCTATGTTCATATTCCAAACCTGGCTTTGATTAACATAAATTAAGACCCCTTCTCCAACATTAATATCAAAATTGCCAATCATACTTCCATAACTATAATTAATCCAATTTTGAGAAACTAATTTAGCTATTATTTTGGGATGCTCAAGTAAATGTCCGAAGTCTTCTGCAGTAGTAGGGGCTGGATGAGGCCATCCTAACATATTCCAACCAGCGAATACGTTCACCTGTACTGAAGTGATATAGCTTCCATTGACAGTAATATTCTTGTTTTCAGTTACATGTACTAAAAATCCTTGTCCATAACTAATATCAAATATACTAAAATTAGTACCTCTAACATAACCAAAATACTTTTGTCTTTCTCCATCATACCTTACTATTGTGTCAGCACCAAGTAAATCTGAAAAAGTAGACGAATCATAACTAGTTCCATTATCTCTAGGTAGTGTAACAAAGTTCCATCCACTTTCTAACAACACATTTATTTCTTCTATAGGATCACAAACATCACCTAATCCATCTTTATCAATATCATATTGATTAGGGTTGTAATCATTAACACAGTTATCACAAGCATCACCAATCAAATCGTTGTCAATATCACTTTGATTCGCGTTTGGAGTATCTATACAATTATCTACAGAATTTAAAACATCATCCCCATCTTGGTCATTAGGATGCCAATCAATCCCATCTCCCATTCCAGAAATTTCATAAAAATTGGGATATCCAATGTTAGATTCAAAATCTGCCCAATAATTCCCAGTAATACTTAAATTCCAGTAATTAATGTTGTTTTCTTCATAAGCATTAATACCATTGCTAATAAATCTATTCCTCCAAAAAATATTGTCCTGAGAATTGTTTGAAAAAGCACCATAATTTGTATTATTTAGGAAATCATTTAACAAAATAAAATTATCATCAGAACTTTCCAACTTTATTCCTACTGTGTTATTATAAACCGTTAGCTTAGATAAATCATTATTATTACTATCATCCAAATGAATACCATTACTATTATCCCTTATACTATTAGTTGATATATTATTTAGACTACTTGCACTCAATATAATTCCATTCTGATTATTGCTGATAACATTATCTATTATACCGCCATACGAGTTAGCTAATAAATTAATTCCATTTGCAAAACCCATAATATTACAATTTTTTACAGTTAAACCATTTCTACCTGCAGAATAAATTCCACTTCCAGTTCCTGAGCCTTGTATAATCCTATTATTACAATCAATAGTAATATTGTCAGAGCCAACAATTAATCCATCCGAAGGACAATTTATTAAATCAAAAGTCAAAATCAAGTCCTCATTTATTGTGTCTCCGCAACCATGAGAAAAAGGTTGATAATCAATGCCAGCACCAGGACCAGGTATCTCGTAATAATTTGGATAACCAGGGTTACTCCCTATATCAGACCACATATTACCAATATAACTTAGATTCCAATAACTTGTACAGCTTTCCTCATATGCATTCGTACCAAGATTATCAAAGCTATTATCCCAAAAATAATTTCCATTTGATCCAGTTAAATAAATACCATATAACCTATTATCAATAAACTTATTATCCGTATATTTACTGTTACCATATTCAGAATAAATTCCATAGTCATTATCTTCTAGGATATTATTGGTAAAATTATTATTACTCGCCCTAACAAAGATTCCGTACTGATTATTACTTGCATTATTACCTTCCAAATGATTATTTGATTCCCTCCAAAAAAAAATACCGCTTTGACTATTATTATGAACATTATTGTCAATATAAGTTGTATTCAGAGCATCATATGCATATATGCCATAGGAGTTATTATTTGCAGTATTATGCACAATTTCATTATTATCGCAATTATCTTGTAAATATATCCCATAGTTTACATTATAGCTAGCACTATTATTAAAAACATAATTATTGTTTGAACCCCTGTAAATAAAGATGCCTCTGTTTGTGTTGTTATCAGCAAGATTGTTTATGATTTTGTTGTAATTAGCGCTTTGAGAAAAAAGACTTCGTCTATTCTTTCTTAGGTTATTGTTTATAATGGTATTATTATGACTAGACCAAAGATAGATTGCACTGTAATAACTGCTAATATTACAATTTTTTACAGTAACACCAGAAGTATGATCGATATTAATACCGCTTCTAACGCTATGCCCGCTATAATTAATCATGAAACAATTACAATCAAGAGTAATATTTTCTGTACCAATGTTTAATCCATTTTCAGGACAGTTTAATAAATGATTGTAAAGCTTTGTATCCTTGGTTAACCAATCACCGCAATTATATATGGGGACCACAGGGTAATAATCAATTCCATTTCCGTCTCCGTGAATGTAGTAATCATGAGGGTGACCTAAATTATCTTCAAAATCATCCCAGTAATTTCCAGTACTGCTTAAATTCCATTTATTATTTATTGAATTGGCATCTTCATATGCATTAACAGTATTAGAATCAAATCCATTATTCCAAATAATATTATTTTGTGAATTATTTAAATAAACCCCATAATCAGAGTTAGTTAAATGGCAGTTAGTGATTGATACATTGGTTACCCCATTAAGTAAGATACCGTGTTTACTAACAGAAATCGTATTTCCAAAACAATTTAAAATTATATTGCTAGCATCTATAACTATTCCGTTTCCAGGACAGTTTAATAAATCCACTGTGAGATAAGCATTATCTGTTATTACATCACCACAACTATGCTCATATGCACCATAAGGATGCGTATCTATCCCATTGCCACCTCCAAATATCTCATAATAATAAGGATACCCTATATTAGAATCAAAGTCATCCCAATGATTACCTATATCCATTAATGTCCAATTATTGCCATTTGCCCCTTCTTCAACATTTGTTGGGCTATTTAAGAAAATATTGTCCCATATTATATTTCCACTTCCACTGTACAAGTAAATTCCTCTTAGATTATTACCCTCAAACTTATTTTTAGTTAAATAATTTGAACTTGCTCCTTGAAAATAAATTCCATCCTGATTATTATCTCCAAATATATTATTTGTTATATTATTACGGCTAGAGGAATCGAGCAACATACCAAACCTATTTGAGTTATTTGCTGTGTTATTAATAACAAAATTAAAGTCTGAACCTTGAAATATTTGAATTCCACAATCATCATTGTATAAAGCTATGTTATTTTTTATTAAATTATAATCACTCCTGTAAACCCCTATACCCCCTATTCCATGGTCGCTTAATATATTATCAATAATTGTATGGTTTGAACCCATCTCAAGATATATTCCAAAAGAACCTCCGCTTATATTACAATTTTTTATAGTTACATTTATTTTTTCTTTTATAAAAACCCCACTACCTCCACCACTATTTATATGGTATCCCTCACAATCTAAAGTAATATTATCAGAGCCAATATTTATTGTATTGGTACCACAGCTTGGCATACTTTCATTTAGTTTTGTATCTTCATATATAGTATCTCCACAACTAAGTCCATAG
>CAZSMA010000035.1:0-14328 GCA_964608065.1 uncultured Methanosarcinales archaeon | reverse complement strand
AAAAAAAAAAAAAAAAAAAAAAAAAAAAAAAAAAAAAAAAAAAAAAAAAACAAAATAAAAATCTAGAAAAAATACTATAGTTAAAAGAAATTAAAATCTTCTCTTTTTTCTATAACATTCTCTGCAATAAACAGGCTTACCTTCTGTAGGCTTGAATGGTACTTCACATTCTTGACCACATTCAGAGCAAGTTGCTTTATGCATTTCTCTAGGTCCAAAATCTCCTCTTGGACCTCTGTTAAAATCTCCCATTTTCGTTTTATTCCTCCGTATATCTATATTACATAAAGGAAACAACTTCAAGTCTCCTATATGTTAATCACCTAGAGAACAAGGCACCGTTTATAAAGCTTTGTATTTAAGGAATAGAAGAATGGCGGTACCGGGATTTGAACCCAGAATCTCAACGTAACCCAGTAGGTTTTGAGTTAATCATTGGCGTAAGCCTCATCGCTCAAACATATGAGCCTCGCAATTAAAATTGTTGCGCCCTAACCAGATTAAGCTATACCGCCTTAGTGCTTAGAAAAACTATTATTCTTTTAAAAACTTTGCTATCTTTTCCCTAAATTTATCCATCTCTCCTTCTTCATACTTGCCTTGAGGCCAGAACTTCAAACCATCTTCACTAAATCTTGGCATAATATGAAAATGTAAATGTGGAACAACCTGGCCACCTGCTTTAAAATTACTCTGTCCAATAGAGATGCCATCTGCTTCTACACCTTGTTTCACAGCTTTGCTTACTTTTTTTGTAACAGCTATAACTTCTTTCAGCAAATCTTCAGGAATATCTAGTATAGTTTCATAGTGTTCTTTAGGAATAACCAATGTATGTCCTTTATGAACTGGCCCAATATCTAAAAAAGCCAGAACTTTATTATTTTCATAAACTTTACTACAAGGAATCTCTCCTTTTAGAATCTTACAAAATATACAATCTTCCATTTTAATCACCCCTGAGTTTACGAAGGGGTACCGAAAATCTCAGATTTTCCAGTACCTCTTAAAAATTTACATAATTTTTCAAAAGCCTTAACCCTATGGCTTATCTTTTGTTTTATCTCAGGAATCTCAGCCCATACTTTATCATAACCTTCTGGAATAAACAGTTTCTCATACGGCAAAACATCTTTATCTTTCATTCTTACTTCTTCTGAGATTGTGCCGTTTATAACTCCTGTAAACAGTATTGCTTCCTTGCCAGGCTCGCAGTAAGCTGCAACAGTCTTAAACTGAGCATCTCTGTTTTTTCCTTTTAACTTGTCTAATATCCCTTCAAAACCAATATCTTCAAAAACTTTTTTCGGCTTTGTTCCTGGAAAATTGTCAAAGGCAAGGAAGAAAACACCAGTGTCTTCAACAATGATTGTCTTATTTAGCTGTTTTGCTAATTTTTCTGCTGCGTTTTTTGCAATTTCCTCTATTGTTGCACCTTGTTCTGGCTTTTCAATGTTAATGTGCTCAACTTCAATGTTGAATTTAGCTAATATCTCCTTAACTTCCCGAAATTTGTATTTGTTTTGGGTTACAAGCGAGATTTTCATGTTTAATATTAGGTTTATTATTGATTTAAATATTTTATTGATTTGAAGTCATAGTTACTTTAAAATGGTAATATTTAAATATTGAAATAGAATTTTAGACTAAATGGCACATTGGGAAGAATTTGCAGGCAAGATATCTTATATATTGTCTTTTCATATCCCTTCTCCAGAGAGAGCCTTGAGGTATTCTATCAGATCGGGATTAATCTATCATTTTTCAAATAATATATTAGATGTACTTAAGTTAAATAAATCATTAAGTGGACAAAGTATTATTATTGAGAAGTTATTAAGTGAAGTTTTAAATCAGGACAATATTGATGGATTTATTCAAAAAGCCTTAGATAATAAAAAAACAGTTGCTTTTGCAGTAAGTTCTAAAATTGCTTACAACTTAATGGAAGATAAAGGGGCATTTGGGGAAAAAAGCATAGATTGTAGGGGCATTACAGTAAGAATGTATTCATCTAATGATAAGAATTACTTATTTTTTCATAAATGATGTTTTCTCCTTTGCCTTAGCCTCTAAAAAACATTTCAAAGCTTCCTCTGCATTTGCAGCTTTCTTGTCACCAAAAACATGAGGATGCCTTCTTATTATTTTCTCTTTCATACTGTCTAAAACATCTTTCACTTTAAACTCTTTCCGTTCCTTAGCTATCTCAATCATCAGGAACAAACACCATAAAACATCTCCAATCTCTTCTTGGACATTTGTTTTTTTTATCTAAAGCTTCTTGCAGTTCACCAACCTCTTCTTTAATCTTTTCCATCAGACTTTCCATAGTCTGCTCTTTATCCCAATGACATCCATCTTTGCTTCTTAGTTTTTCAATAACCCTAACTAACTCTTCAAAGCTCTGCTTCATAACTTAACCTCACTTTTCCAGCAATCTGTCAAGCTTTTTTTCCACGAAATTCAAAAGCTGTGTTGTTCTGTCAGCTTTCTGCATCATAAAGCATTTCAGCTCTTGTTCTGGTCTGAATGCAATACAATCATTACTACATTCGCGATCCACAAACGCGCACTTCACATTAACCACCTCCAATTTAATTTTGTTAAAAACATTTATTATATAAATATAACTAATAAGGTTATATATTTATAAATGGAAACGCATTTTGGTCAATTATGAGAACGTATGTTTCGGGTGAAGAAGTAAAGGACATGCATAACCAAAACCGTCTTAGATTCACATCTGCTTGTGACGCTTTTGTCGTATTATATGACAAAGCAAAGAAAGATAAAAAAACAAAATTGATTGAAGGCATCGACATTTTAGTTTCTAAACCTCCTAATAAACTTTTTTTTAAGACTGGTGCAGAGGTTAAAAATCCTGATGGAGAAGAACGTTCAAAGTATGGTAAGAAATCAGGATATATCAGGGGAGGACCAGAGGAGATAGATGGTACTGCTGTTACTTATGTACTAAGTAAAGATTATTGGGCTTTGATGAGATGATTAAATGGACAGACCGGGACTTTCATCGAAGATGAACTTTCTTCAAATTTGAACCCGGGGCAACCTGATTGCCAACCAGGCATTCTATTGTCCGACCAGTTACAAACGTAACCAATCACCAGACTGAATTACCTGCCCATAAAAGATTAAAGAATTAGTAATGATATATAAATATTTTTACTAGTTTTACTTTGCATATAAATAAAGCTATTGTAAATCAAGTCTATATCTTGGTTTTCCTTTATGTTCCCCCTCCCGTACAATGCCGTACTCTACAAATCCTAATTTTTCTGCAATTGCTGTACTTTCTGGTTCAAATGCTGCCAAAGTTACATATTTAAGTCCTTTTCTTCTCACATAATCAATCATTACTTGAACAATTTTTGTTCCGTATCCTTTGTGTTTTTCAGAAGCTTGTATGTATGAAAGATTTACCCCTTCAGTTACCCATTTACCGTCTTTTATAAACTTTATTTCATCTATATGAGCCGAACCTAATTCTTTTGAACCCTCATAAACTATAAATTTTTTCCAGCCTTCAATTGTTGGTCCTACATATTCCATTCTTAAGCCAGCAGGTTTAACTTCTTCTATCTCTTTTTTTTTTTTAAATCTATCCACAGCATATTTTTTTAATTTTTCAATCGTACTCTGTGAAACCCCTATTAATTGAGGTTCAAAAACTTTTAAATTTTCTAGAAATAAGTCTGGATCTTTTATTATATCATCTATAAAAGCATAGCTTGAAAGTATTTTTATCTCTTTTTTAGGTAACTCCAATGTACTTAAAAATATTTTCCTACCTTTTTTTCTATCAATTTTATCAAAAAAAAAAGCCATAATATAATAAGATAATAATCATATATTTAATATTTTCTAAAAGAAACAAAAACTTTTATTTTGCAGCTAACTTAACATCTCCATCCTGCACAGTTTTTCTTCCAGAATGAATAGCAATCCTATTTGCTTTTTCAGCAATATCTTCTGCCATAGTTTGAATCACTTCAGAGAATGTAGCAGCAGCACTATCACTAACCCTTTTAGCTCCAGATTTAACCAGAATTCTTGCAGCAGCTGCTTTCGGAATTATACTAGTTTTTCTTGTAACCATATTCAATAAAAAAAACCCCTTTAGTCTTTTGTAGTGTTCATATTCAGGATAAACTTCTTTATATACTTTTCGGTAAATGGTAATATTAATATACAAGATATTATTAATCAGTCCAATGTCAAATAAAATAGCAAGAAAAGCAGTTCTCATATATCCTCGTTTTGATGGAAACACTTTTTGGAGTTTTAAACGTACTTTGAATAATTATGTTCCAAAAGGAGAATTTGGTCTTCCTAAAAGAGCATCCCCTCCTCTTGGGTTAATGGGGCTGTTCAATTACTTAAAACCTTACTATGAAGAACTGGTTCTTATAGACAGAAACATTGATCAAAGACCTTTAAAAAAACTAATCAAAGATGCAGACCATGTTTTTATTGGAGGAATGATTGCACAGGAAAAAGCACTTATTGAAGATGTTAAGATTATTACTGATCTAAACATACCTGTAGTTATAGGAGGTACTGTTGTTCATGAAAAATTTCCTTTAAGAAAAAGTATAAAAAAAAAAATTCTTGTAGAGAACGAATCAGAACTCGTAATAGATAAGGTTCTAAAAGACCTTGCTGACAAAAGATACGGAAAATATTATAAAAGCAAAGAAATAACACCTCCTGAAAAATTTTTTCAGCCAGACTTCTCTTCTATAAACATGGAAAACTATATTACAATGGCTGTTCAGATTAGCAGAGGCTGTCCACATGATTGTGAATTTTGTGATATAACAACAAGATTCGGAAGAAATCCAAGAATAGCTTCATGGGAACATACAGAGGCATCTCTAATACAGATGTATGAACTTGGCTACAGAGGTTCAATATTTTTTGTAGATGACAACTTTATAGGAAATCCAAAACAAACTATTGAAATCTTAAAAAAAATATATAAACTAGAAAAAAAAATTGGATATCATTTTCCAAAATCTACTGAACTTACTATGAGACTTTCTGAAGATGATTCAGTAATGAAAGAACTAAGATACTGGCTTCGTAAAACAAACTTCACAGGGTATTTCATAGGGGTTGAGACAAACAATATTGCATCACTCCAAGAGACAGGCAAATATCAGAATATAAGTGCAGAGAGATCTATAAAAGAAAATTTAAGGTTTATTTCAAAAGAAACAGGAGCAGGTGTGAGTTTAGGTATGATTCATGGTTTTGACAACGACACCAGACAATCATCAGAATCACTAATCAATTTCATCAATTCCACAAACGCCCCTACAGTTATGATTGGCCTTCTGACTGCTGCACATCACACAAAACTCTGGAAGAGATTGAAAAAAGAAGAAAGGATCATGGAAGAATGCACAGGAAACAATACTGATGGAACTATGAATTTTATCCCTTATAATTTCTCTGCTAAAGAAGCAGAAGAAGATTATTTAAAGATCTTAAAAGCAATCTATGACGAAAAAGCTTTCTTTAAAAGAGTTATGAGGGAACTTGAAATAAATGACCCTACATTCATGATGAAGAGAGTTTCTTTAAAGAAAAGCCTGCAATTTGTAACATATTTTCTTATTAGGCTTTTCACAAGAGAAAACGCATTAACCTTCTTGAAATACCTTCCTAAAGCACACAGTATTGCATTTAAAAGATTTTCATCCAAACCAATAAAATATGTGCGTATAATTAGTTCCTATCTTGCAAACTGTGCTAACTTTACACATTTTAAAGGCTTAACTAAAGACATTGCAAAAAGATTAAATCATAAAAAGTATGAACCATGGCAATTATATTCCTGGAAACAACTTCAGGAATCAAACATAGCAAGTGTCGAGATTATAGAAAAACCAAAGCCATCATCATTGTATGAAAAGATAAGGATGAAATTAGATAATGGTTATGAATTCATAGGAACAAGATTAGAAGCCTTGTCACAATTTATTGAACCTTATCTGAAAGAAGGGATGCTAAAGCTAAGAAACATACCTAAACCCTCAATAAAACAATTCCTTGATGTTGAAGTAAAAGCATACTTTGAAGCACATTTAAAAAAACCACAAATTCTTGGAAAACTGAATTTTGCAAAAGTAAAGAACTACTTAAAAAGCAAGATCAAAGACAAACCTGATTACCAGACTGACATGCATAACTTATTTAGAAGTGTAGGAAGGACAATAGCCATAAAGAATGTTAATTCTAGCTGATTATTTAGGTTTATAACAAACTTTAAATACTTCTATAAATTAATTTCAGAATAATGGACTTGAAAAAAAACATCCTAAAGTATGCTCTGCAGAATGCAGTACAGTTCAATGGTAAAGCTAATCCTGGTGCTGTCATGGGTAAGATTTTTGCTGATAACCCTGAATTAAGAGAAAAAGCTAAGGAAATTGGTAACGAAGTTTTGAAAGTTATAAAAGAAATAAGCAAATTAAGTGTTGAACAACAAAAAGAGAAACTTAAAGATTTAGCTCCAGAACTACTAAAAAAAAAAGAAAAACAAAAAAAAAAGGAGCTGCCAGAGCTAAAAAACGCAGTAAAAGGAAAAGTTATCACAAGAATCCCACCAGAACCATCCAAATATAATCACATAGGCCATGCTTTAAGTTTCTTATTAAACTACCTCTACGCAAAAAAGTACAATGGAAAATGCATCTTAAGATTTGAAGACACTAATCCCTTAACTTCTACACAGGAATATGTTGATGCTATGAACCAAGATGTATTAGATTACTTAGATATAAAGCCGAGCAAAACAATTTTCGCATCTGATGATTTACCAAACTTCTATGAAATGGCAGAACAGCTTATCAAACAAGGAAAAGCATATGTCTGTTTCTGTGACAGAGATGCAATGAAATCTCATAGGTTTAAAGGAACAGAATGTAACTGCAGGAACACAGACAACAAAAATAATTTAGAAGAATGGAACAATATGCTAAACAAGAAGTACAAAGATGGTCATTGCTCTTTAAGATTAAAGATTGACATGCAGCATAAAAACTACACTATGAGGGACCCTGTTATTATGAGAATCTGCACACATCCACATTACAGACAAAAAACAAAATACACAGTATGGCCTATGTATGATTTTGAAAATGCAATTGAGGATTCCACACTTGGAATAACCCATATTCTAAGAAGCTCAGAATTTGGAACAATGAGGATAGAGCTTCAGGACTATATTAAAGATTTATTCAATCTGCCAAAACAGACAATAATCCAGTATGGAAGATTCAATATAAGAGGAGCAATAACAAAAGGAAGAGAGATTAGAGAATTAATAGAGAAAAAAAAAGTTATTGGTTGGGATGATCCAAGATTAGTCACATTAAGAGCTTTAAAGAGGAGAGGTATAGTAAGAGAAGCATTCTATGAATTAGCTCTGGAAGTTGGTTTAAGCAGATCAGAAACTAACCTTGACTGGAGCTTAATCTCAACTATAAACAGAAGAATCTTAGATTCTAAAACAGAAAGATATTTCTTTATAGAAAAACCAAAATTAATCACAATAGATAATGCTCCAGAACAAAATATTAAACTAAAATTACATCCAGAATTCCAGAAAAAAGGTTATAGAAACTTTAAAACAAAAGACAAATTCTATATTACTGAAAAAGATTATAAAGAATTTAAAGATAACAAACTTTACAGATTAATGGATTGCTTGAATTTTGTTAAGAAAAAGAATAAGTTTTTGTTTGATTCTTTAGAGCATGAGAAATACAAGGAAAAAGGAGAAGCAATTATCCACTGGCTTCCTTATTCCAAAGACTTAGTTGATGTTGAAATCTTGATGCCTGATGCTAAAGTTATAAAAGGTTTAGCAGAAGATTCAGTGAAAAAACTAAAAGTTGATTCTGTTATACAATTTGAGAGAATGGCGTTCTGCCGTCTTGACAAGAAAGAGAAAGATAAGTTTATTTTCTGGTTTACACATAAATAAAGATTTTATTTAACAGTTGCATACATCTTATGTACAGAATCATATAAAATATCACTAGGTATTGGAAAATTTGCACTTATACACTCTGGACAGGTAACTGGTGTACTATCTTTATAACAGACACAAACATTAAAAGCATAAGTTGCAGATTCAGCATCATTAGAAAAATATATTGCTATTGGCATTGTATGCCTGTCATTATTTTTTATAGGAAGATCCATTGTGTTGTATACAATACCACCTTCATCGAATATATTACAAGCACCTATTATCTCAGCTGTCCCTTCAAAAGCACTACTGCATTGGACATCAACTTTAAAATTATAATTTTCTCCCAAAGCATTATAAATCCCCAGACCAAACACAACTGTATCCCCTCTTCTCACATCCTGTCTTGTATAAGGTATTGCAACCCTTTCACCTTGTGTTAATAAAAGCTCTAACTCTTCTGCTGTTTGTTGATCATAATTCTCCTTTATTTTATTAGCGCCGCTAAGAAGATTCTTAAAAAAAAGCGCACCCATGAACAACAGCGCCATACTTAATATAATGACTATTAGAAAATTTATTGAAAGCTCTAAACCTTTTTTTTTCATGATATTACCTTATAAATTATAATAATTTAAATATGTCAGAAATTTTCCACCAGTTTTTAACTGGTGGCTGGAAACCCGGTACTTTTTCTATCTGGAAAATTTCTGAGCATGATCAAAAACCACTCAATGTTGATGTGCACATCAAAACATTCCACTCATCTATGATGGGTGGTTTTTGACAGTTTATTAAGGTTTTGGTATTCTCAAATAAAAACAGATATCTATTCTTTAATAGTAAAATTTATATATATTATATATAATTTAATGTTTAAAATATTAATGTTGGGGGATTTATTTGAAAAAGATAGTTAGAATATTAAGTGGAAAGAATATATTGTTTCTAATGTGTTTTATATTTTTATCTTATGTTAGTGATATAATTAAAAAAAAACATCTTAAATTAAAGAGAACAACTTTCATAGGATTTTTTTTCCTAATTTTTACTTTAATTATGTCTCTCAACGTCAATGCCCAATGGGCAAGAACTTATGGAGGCATATATGAAGATTGGGCTAGGACAATTCAAAATACAGATGATGGAGGTTACGTTGTTGCAGGAAAAAATACAGGTGATTTTTGGATATGTAAACTTTACTCAAACGGGAGTATTGAATGGGAACGAAAATATATAAATCCTAGGGCAGGTACAATTTATTCCATTAAACAGACAAGTGACAGCGGATACATTGTTGCTGGAATCTATGATACAGGAGTATGGGGCGCATACTGGTGGGACTGGGTGATTTTAAAAATTAAATCAAATGGAGATATCGAATGGAGTTTTTATTATGGAACTAATCCTAAAGATTGGGCTTATTCTATTTCACCAACGATTGACGGCGGATACATTGCTGCTGGCGAAGGTTCTGGCGATATATGGGTTCTAAAACTATCATATAATGGCAGTATTGAATGGCAGCGTAGATATGATGGGGGTGGATCTGAAAGGGCAAATTCAATCTATCAGACAAGTGATGGAGGATACATTGTTGCAGGCGTCATTAAGCACACAGATTATGAAGACTTTCTAGTTTTGAAATTATCACCTATAGGGGACATTGAATGGCAATACATATATGGTAAAGGTCATCATGGCCAATCAAACGTTATTGAAAAGACAATTGAAGGAGGATATATCGTTGCAGGAGGTGATTATGATGATTTATGGGTTCTAAAACTATCATATAATGGCAGTATTGAATGGCAGCGTAGATATGATGGGAGTGAATCTGAGAGAGCATATTCAATCCACCAAACAGATGATAAAGGATATATTGTTGTAGGTGTTGTTAAGGAAGGATATTACGAAGACTTTCTAGTTTTGAAATTATCACCTATAGGGGACATTGAATGGCAACGTAGGTATGGGGGAAGCAATACAGATAGAGCTTATGACATTCATCAAACAAAAGATGGGGGATATATTGTCGGAGGAGTAACGTTCTCTTATGGTGAAGGAAATGGAGATTTCTTGATATTAAAACTATCTAAAGATGGAGATATTGACAAATCTTGTGATAATTTTAATAAAAGTTATGATATAGTTATCTATGAAAGAAATTATGTTTCAAAGATAGCTAATTTAATTTCTTATGATTTAGATACAATGCCTTATGATACAAATATTTATTATATAAACAACAATAATGTAACCGAAAATATAATATGTCAAGCCATACCAAACTGTATTGATGGAATAAAAAATGGTGACGAAACAGACATTGACTGCGGTGGAACCTGTCCTCCATGTAAATACGGAAAACATTGTCTAATAAACTCTGACTGTGAATCAAATTATTGTGAAAATAATATTTGTAAAATTATTGGATGTGCTGATAATGATAATGACAATCACCAAGATATGAAATGTGGTGGTGATGACTGCATTGATTCTAATGCTTCAACAACAAGATGTCCTGTTTTACTTGTTCATGGATATTGGGTTATTGATCCAAATGGAACATGGTATACTATAAAAGAGAGATTAAAGAATGATAGTTTTAATATCTATGAAATTGATTTAGAGCCTTGGATAATTCCTGCAAATGGAGATATCACTAATTATGCAAAAAAATTAGATGATGAAATCTCTCAAATTCAAACTATTACAAACGCAGCAAAAATTGATTTAGTAACACATAACATGGGTGGTCTTGTTTCAAGATGGTACACTAGATTCGGTTATAAAAATAATGTTAGAAAACTAATCATGCTTGGAACACCAAACCATGGCTCAGAACTATTTTATGGAAAACATGCTTTATCAATACTAAGTAAATTTATAATAAAATTGAAATTGATTGATACAGTTGCAGATTTCGCAGTTGGAAAAGCAGGAAAACAAATGACACCACACAGTTTTTTTCTTAATATGTTAAATTATGGTAATCCATTAAAATTTAAGGGAACTGATATTTTAACTCCTGATATAACTCATGCAACAATTGGAGGAACAAAAGGTTTCTTTTTAACATCATTTTTTTTAGCTGGAGAAGATGATGGATTTGTAAGAATAAAAAGTTTAAAATTAGACAATATTGATTATCCTTATCATACAAAATATAATGTAAGTCATCCAGGTTTACATGAAAGTTTTGATGTTTATTTAAAAGTAAAAGATATATTACTAGAAAACGAAACAGAGATTACAGAACCAGAAATCCTTGAAGAGAATGTATCTCAAATCCAAGAAGCGTCATATGAAACAGAAGAAATAGAATCTGATTATGATACATATAATGTTTCAATAAGTTATACTGATAAAGCGTTATTTTTATTAAGTTGGTTTAATGAATCAGCTGAATTAAACTTAAACTTAACTTTACCAAATGGAACTGAGATAAATTATTTAACAGATAGTATTACTTATTATCCAAACAATAGAACAATTAATGAAACAACAGAAAGCTACATTGTTGAATATCCTCAACAAGGTTTATGGAAAGCAAAAGTAATTCTGGAAAATGGAATAAAAACAGATTATACATTTACAGTCATATTAGATACAGATTTAAAGATTTTAATTTTACCAAATCAATCAAATTATAGATTAAATGAATCAATTGGATTAAACGTTAATCTAACTAACTTTAATAATCCAATAACAAATGCTTTTGTTAAAGCAGAAATTAAAAATCCAAATAACAACATAGAAGAAATTTTATTATATGATGATGGAACTAACGGAGATGCTCAAGCAAATGATGGTTCTTACTTTAATGTCTATAACAATACAAATACACTAGGAATTTATGAAATAAATGTTATTGCAAATGGAACTTTAGATAGCACAAATTTTTACAGGCAATCAACAATTGAAACAGAAGTTTATGAACCAATTGACTTATATATTAATAATTCAGAAATCTATTTTTCTAAAGATAATCCTTTTGCAGGAGAAATAATTAATATTACAGCAACTATCCATTCTAATTCAAATATTGATTTAGAAAATGTTACAATTAAATTTTATGATGAAGATCCAAGAAATTATGGAACTTTAATAAATGAAAAAGTCGTTAATATTAATTCAAATTCAAAAATAAATGTTACAACTGATTGGAGCACAACTTATGGTAATAAAAGCATTTATGTTTTAATCTACCCATTTAACTCATTTATAGAAGAAAATTATGACAATAACTTAGCATATAATTCAATAATGGTTTTTGCTAAATCTATTATAAACTTATCCCAAGGCTGGAACCTTATTTCCATCCCAATTGTATTAGAAAACAAAACAATATCTTACACTTTATCCTCAATAGAAGGAAACTATGGAAACATGTTTACTTACTTGGATAATAAATTGTTACAATTGAATAATAATTCTGAAATTAATGAAACAATTGGATTTTGGATTAAAATGTTAGCTGAGGATAATTTAACTATTAATGGAACATTACCAGTTAATCCTGTATTTAATTTAGAGCAAGGCTATACCTTAATTGGTTATCCAAGTTTAAATGAGAGTAATGTTAGCTATATTTTTAAAAATGTTAGTGACGATTTAATTAATGTTTTAGGTTATGAAAACAATGGTTGGAAATCTTACTCTCCATTAAAAAATAAATCATTAAATACTTTAAAAATAATTAAACCAGGTCATGGTTATTGGGTTAATTTGAATAATAATATGACTTGGAGTTTTAATGAAAACTTCAAACATCAACATTAACATAAGTTACAGTTCCTAGACTCTGAGTAGCTGTTTTAACAATATTAGTTGTTGTTTCTCCACTAGTTTTACCATAATTACAATTTAACTCTATATTTGTACTTTTGCTTTCTTCAACATCTTTCATTGAAAAGCTTGCTCCAACCTGAGAACTATAAGTAGCGCCAACCTTGCTTAAAGTGCCTATTATTGTTTTTTCAGCAAGCAACTCATCTCCGCTTAAAACCTGTAATTTAGTGCATTTAACACTTGATACACCAGCTAGAAGGTATTGTAGCTCTAGATCAACCTTATAATTGTCAAGATTTATATCAAAGGGTTCATTAAATGTAGTCTGCATCTCAATCTTTAGGTCTTTCATATTAGCTTCTTCAATAAGTGTTTTTGGAACAACACCTGCTCTTAACCTGCTGGAACATTTATTACTCACACAGGTATATTCAATATATTCTCCAAATTCTCTTTCACAATAGCCGCAGTCCTGCTGGCAACTGCACTTATCCTCTCCAGTATCGCATTTATTGTTGCCACAGCAGCTAACACCTTCTTTAACTGTATGTTCACAGAAATAATTTGTTGAAGCAGAACAACTATCTACAGTACAGGAATTAGCATCATCGCAGCTGCTTGGGCACTTTTGTTCTTTACCAGGATTCACAAGCACAACATTTTCATTTAATTGTTTTTTATAACTTCCGCCTGTAACAGTTGTTTGACCCCTATATAATTTAGCATATTCATAGATTACTTCTACTGTCAGTTGTTTATTTTCTTCTGTGTTGTCAGTAATATTAAGAGAGAGTATCACATCATCAACAACATCTGTTCTTGTGTCCCATAAGACTCTGTCAATAATCTTCTCCCCATAAGTCTGGACCTGGGTACCCTTTTTATCTAATTGCTCGTAAATATTGACTTTGTTTATTTTAATATATTCTATATCATTATTTTTTTTTTCTAAAACAAACCTTACATTAAACAAACTTTCATCTAAATTAAAAGGCTGATCATAAATATAAGTAGCAGATATATCTCCGACATTTCTTAATAATATCTTGTCTGTAAAACTTGTTGAGTTTATATTTTCGTCTTTAATGCCTGCAACACACTCATCCTCCTCACACACATACCCCAAATACTCTCCAATATCCCCAGTACATTTTCCACAGTCCCTCTCGCAGTCGCATTTTGTTTCCCCATCTTCACATATATTATTCCCGCAACAGTTAAGCTCAGGTTTTTCTACACATTCCTCCTTCTCACATGTTACAGTATAACAGCTTTTAGAAGGACAATCAGAATTTTCTTTACATTCTCCACTACAACCACTCAGAAAAATTAAACCAATTACTAACAGAATTGCTAACAAAATATTTTTGTATTTAATAATATACACCTCTTTTGTTAAAATAAGAATAGAACTAATATAAAAAAGTTACTATTTAAATAAAATTTTTAAAAAAAAAAAAAAAAAAAAATAAAATTATTTAATCACTTCATATTCCTTAACAATAACAACCATAAACAATACCAAAACT
>CAZSMA010000034.1:0-14513 GCA_964608065.1 uncultured Methanosarcinales archaeon | reverse complement strand
TTCTTAGCAGTAGGGGTTTATAATTCTTTAGATTTGGGACAAACCCGAAAATTTAGAAAACTATATAAATAAATTACTTAATCCCTATATAGGTGAATGAATATGGTAGATGCTGATGATGTATATGATGAAGAAAAAAGGAATGAAGCAGTAGATGACGGAGAGATGAGTCCAGAAGAAGCTGGTTTTATGAAGGGATATGAAGAAGCATCAGAGGAAGAGAAAAAAGAAAAAGAGAAGGAAAGCAAGGAAAAAGAAGAGAAAGAAGAAGATTAGAAGTTTAAAATCTGCATTACTTTAGCTATATCCTGCTCTTTTATTATGAAGATTGTATCAGTCCAGCAGCTCATTGTTTCCAATATGTTAATATTGTTTTCTCCAAATAAGGAATATAAGTAAGCTACTACACCAGGAGTATTTTCAATTTCTTTTGAACTTTTTAATGTGATTTCTGCTAAATCGTTGTTTAATTTTAGTATTTTATGTTTAAAAATATCCTTAATCTTATCTAAAAACTCTTCATTTGTTATCAATGTAATAGCATTTGCTCCTTCAATTGCCCTAAATAAACCATTTTTTCTTTTAACTTCTTTCTCAATATCTTTTAAATGTTCATAATAAATATCTTTTTCTAAAATAACTACAATAATTTTGTTTTTAATCTCTAATTTTGTTTTTTTTAACATATCTATTATCTGTTTTTCAAATTTTTTCTCTATTTTCAGTTTATCTGAATACCTTCTACATGCGATTAATACTGCATCAAAGTTTTTGTTTGATATTTGAAGCTCTTTTAGAATAAGTCTTGATAGCTTTGAGTAATTAATTAAACTTTTTTTCACAGATTCTTTAATGCTTGGATGCTCCTGAATATATTTTTCAGTTTCTTTTGTAATGTTCATAGTAGTTAGAAATTATTGTTAGTATATAAATGTTTTGTTTCGGACATCTTTGTTTATTTTTGTTTTGAGTAGGTCAATAATGTTATAAATAAGTTATGATTCATAGATAATTGATTAAAAATGATTAATTCAAATAAAATCGAAGCAGTTGATTTTGATAGTTATAAATTTAGAAGAAGGTGAAGAATTCTTTCATTGTTATTTTTATTTATTAAATATATAATTTGGAGGTTGATTAATATGAAAAAACAAAAACTTGTACATGAAATAAAGAAAATAAAGGCAATGTGTATGGCGCCTTTAGGGAATAATAAGGTAGTTGAGTTGATATCCAAAGAGGATGTCATAAAATTAGTTGGAGGTTAAAGAAAGAAAATGAAGATAAACCAAATCATTAAAGGCTTTAAGGAAGATGGGACGCATCCAGATTTTCCTGTGAAGAAAGAAGACAACTTAGAAAAGTTAAACAGTGTACCGGCAATAGTAGTATATCCTTCCCATATAGGAAAGGTATATGCAATTAGTAATACTACAGGCGGAGTTAGTGTTCATGTAAAGTCAGAGTATAAAGGAAAAACAGAGCATCATCTAATAGACAAATCACCATCTGGAGAACAACCACTGTATTTGTTGTTAAAAGAGTATCATCCTATGAAAAATGCACCATAAAGATAAAACTAAACCAAAAGAGAAAGTGATTTTATTATTTTCAGGAGGTTTAGATACATCTTTTTGTACTGTTTACTTAAAAGAACAAGGATATGATGTAGTTACACTTACAGTTGATGTAGGAGGATTAAGTGAGGAAGAGAAGATTAAGATTGAGAATAAGTCAAAAGAGCTAGGAGCTATAAAGCATTATACTGTTGATGCTAATAAGATTTTTTTTAATTTAATTGGAACTAAAATAATCAAGACAAATGCTTTGTATGAAGGAGTTTATCCTCATATGTGTTCTGATAGGTATATGTTTGCAAAGTATGCTGCAGAGATAGCTGAGAAAGAAGGAACAAAGATAGTTGCTCATGGTTGTACTGGAACTGGAAATGATCAAGTAAGAATTGATTTAAGTATTATGAGTTTTGCTCCTCATATGAAGATTATAGCCCCTATAAGAGAAGTGATGATAAAGCGTAAAGATGAGATTGAATATCTAGAGAAAAAAGGGTTTAAAGTAGATGAAAAAGTAAAAAAATATACAATAGCTGATTCAATGTTTGGAAGAACTATTTCAGGCTCAGAAATAGATGAAAATAAAGAACCTGAAGAAGATGTTTGGGTATTATCAAAAATTAAGAATAAAGGTTCAATATATATTGAATTAGAATTTGTTAATGGGGTTCCAGTATCTTTGAATGGAGAAAAGTTAGATGGATTAAAAATATTAGAGAAACTGAACAAAGTAGTAGGTTCTTTTGGATATGGTCGTGGGCTTTATATTGAGAATGAAACACTAGGGATAAAAGGAATACAGGCTTTTGAAGCATCAGGTATTATATTAATTATCAATGCTCACAAAGCACTTGAAAGACTAGTTTTGACTAAATCACAGATGGTTGTGAAAGAACAATTAGAAGCAAAATGGAATGATTTAGTTTATATGGGTAAATATTATGATCCTGTTGTAAAAGATATTGATAAGTTTATTGATTCAACACAGGAAAAGGTTACAGGCAAGGTTAAAGTTAAGTTAGAAGGACAAAATGCTATGTTTTATGGTGTTGAAAGCCCTTTTAGCTTGATTAATGAGAAAATTGCTTCATATGCGCAAAGTGCTTCATGGACAGGAAAAGATGCTGAATCTTTTATCAAACTGTATGGAATGCAACAACAAATTGGTGTTCAGAATGAAACTATGGCAAAAGAAAAAAACACTAAATAAGGAAATTGAGAAATTTACAGTTGGAAATGACTATTTAATAGATAAAGCTTTATTGAAATATGACTGTATTGCTTCTATTGCGCATGCAAAAATGCTTGTGAAGATTGGAATTTTAAGCAAAGCTGAATTTAATAAAATAGAGAATAAATTAAAAAAAATAAATGAAAATAAAAAATTCAAAATAAATTTATCAGAAGAGGATTGTCATACTGCTATTGAGAATTATTTAGGTAAGGTTGGGAAAAAGATTCATACTTTTCGTTCTAGAAATGACCAGGTGTTAACAGCTATAAGATTGTATAGCAAGGATAAATTAAATGAAGTGGAAAATTTAGTGTTAAGTTTAATTGAAACACTAACAAAGATTAGTGTTAAGTATAAAGGTGTTGAAATGCCAGGTTATACTCATTCAAGAAAAGCAATGCCTTATACTGTTGGAGACTATTTTGAGGCTTTTAAAGAGTCTTTGGAAGATGATTTGAAGTTATTGGATACTGCTTATAAGCTTAATGATCAGAATCCATTAGGAAGCGCAGCTGGTTATGGTGTTAATATAAAGATTGACAAAGCATTAACTACAAAATTATTAGGATTTAGTAAAATACAGAAGAATAGCCTTTATTGTCAGAATAGCAGAGGAAAGTTTGAAAGTATAATATTATTTGCTTTAAGCCAGATTATGCAGGATTTAGGAAAGTTAGCAAATGATTTAATTATTTTTAGTATGGGTGAATTTGGATATTTTACATTGCCAGATGAATTCTGCACTGGAAGCAGTATAATGCCTCATAAACATAATCCAGATGTTTTAGAATTAGTTAGAGCAAAATCTGCTGTAGTTGAATCCTTTGTTTTTCAAGTAATGAATATTATTAAGAATTTACAATCTGGATTTAATCGTGATTATCAGCTGACTAAAGAGCCTTTGATGAAATGTTTTAAGATTACAATAGATTCTGTTAAAATAATGAATCTAGTTTTAGCTAATCTAAAGGTTAATAAAGAAAATTGTAAGAAAGCATGCACTAAAGAGATTTATTCAGTCAATAAAGCTTATGAATTAGTTAAGAAAGGTATTTCTTTTAGAGATGCTTATAAGATTGTTTCTAAAAAACTACAATGAAAACTATATTTTCTAATTACAAAATATATTTATATAACCTTAACTATTTCTTTATCTTCAGAGATGTAAAATACTCTGGAAAGAATTGCAAATGCTAGTTCTTTTCGTTGCAAATCAGAGGGGGGATAAATATGCCTAAAGAAAGTCAAATATCAATAATGCCGTTGTTGATTAAAGCTCTTTCGAATGCTGGAAAACAGACTCATGAACTAGAAATAGGAGATGTTAGAGCAGTTAAAACAAAGATTGGAGAAGTAGAAACAATAGTCATTGAACAAATAACTGATGGTGTTGAGAATAATAGAAACGACAAAATACCAATTAAGTACTACGGGGGTTATCATGATGGTTTTGTTGAAAGAGGTATAGTACATGGGATATATAGTGATTATTTAGTAAACCATCTAATTCAGTGAAAATATTTATAATTCCTTACAGAATTAGTAATCTAGAAAACCGCAACCTTAATAAATATCTTTATTTCTTATTATTTATATGAAACTTAAAATAGACAATAAAATCTTTGAACAATTTCCAAAGTTGAGTGTTGGAGTAGTTATTGCTAAAGGTATTAACAATAAAGGTGAAGATAAAGAGATTTACAAATTATTGATAGAGATTGAGGATTTAATAAAAAGTAATTTCACTCCTGAAGATATTGCAAATCATAAGTTAATTGCACCATGGAGAGCTACTTATCTTGCTTTTGGAGCAAAACCTAAAAAACACCATAATTCTGTTGAATCTCTGCTAAGAAGGATTTTGAAAGCAGAAACATTGCCAAAAATAAATAAATTAGTTGATTTGTACAATTATTTGAGTTTAAAACATCTTGTTCCAATGGGTGCTGATGATTTGAATGAGGTTATTGGAGATATTCAATTAACATTTGCAAAAGGTGATGAGAAATTCATTCCTATTGGAAAACAGGAAAGTAGTAATCCTAATCCTAATGAAGTTATTTACAAAGATGATATTGAAGTATTATGCAGAAGATGGAATTGGAGAGAATGCTATAAAACAAGGATTACAGAGGATAGTAAAGATGTAATATTGTATGTTGAAGGGTTAGAGCCTGTAACAGAGAAAGAACTGCAAAAAATATTAAAAGAGTTAGCTGATTTAGTTAAAAGTTTTTTAGGTGGAGAAACTAAGATTGAAATTTTGAATAAAGATAAAAAAGAAAGTGAAGAATTATGAATGATTTTGAAAAAGAAATAATAAAAATTCTGAAGAAAGAAACAAAATTAAAGGAAATTAACTTAGAAATACCTAAGCAAGAATTTGGAGACTATGCTTTTCCATGCTTTGTTTTAGCTAAAACATTGAAAAAGAATCCTAATGAAATAGCGCAGGATTTAGCTAAGAAAATTAAATTAAGCAATTTGATAAATAAAGTTGAGGTTAAGGGGCCTTATCTGAATTTTTTCTGTGATAAAGGAAAGTTAGCTGATGATGTTATTAAAGATGTTCTTAAACAAAAAGATAAGTATGGAAGCCAAAAGGAAAAGAAAACAGTATTAGTTGAATCACCAGGACCTAATACAAACAAACCCTTACATCTTGGTCATTTAAGGAACATGTCTTTAGGAATAAGTCTTTCAAATATCTATAAATTTATAGGATGTAATGTCAAAGATGTGGATATTATCAATGATAGAGGAATCCATATCTGCAAATCAATGCTTGCTTATAAGAAATGGGGTAAGGGTAAAAAACCAAACAAAAAATCTGATCATTTTGTTGGAGATTATTATGTGTTGTTTGCTCAGAAAGTCAGAGAAAACCCAAAATTAGAGCAAGAAGCACAGGAGTTATTGGAAAAATGGGAGAATGGTGATAAAGAAGCCAGAGAATTAAGCAAGAAAATGAACAAATGGGCTGTGGATGGTATGTTTGAGACATATAAAAGGTTTGGAAGAAATATAGAAAAAAGCTATTATGAAAGCGATACTTATCTTAAAGGAAAAAAAATAGTTATGGATGGTCTAAAGAAAGGGATTTTTGAAAAAGATGATGGAAGTATTGTTGTTGATTTAGAAAATGAGAAATTAGGTAAAAAGGTTCTGATAAGAGCTAATGGAACTGCTGTTTATATTACACAAGATATGGCTTTAGCAGGAATCAGATATAAAGACTATAAGATGGATAAGATGATTTATGTTGTTGGTAATGAGCAGATATATCATTTTAAAGTGCTGTTTGAATTGTTTAAGATGTTAAAGTTTTCTTTTGCTAAGAATTGCTTTCATCTGGCTTATGGTATGGTGAATTTGCCAGAAGGTAAGATGAAAAGTCGTGAGGGAAAGGTTGTAGATGCTGATGATTTAATGGATGAGATGATTGAGCTGGCTAAGAAAGAGATTTTGAAGAGGCATAAAGGTTTATCACAGAAGGAAATTGATAAAAGATCTGAGCAGATAGGTTTAGGAGCTATAAAGTTCTATATCTTAAAGCACGATCCAATGAAAGATATGATGTATAATCCTGAGGAAAGCATTAAGTTTGAAGGAGAAACAGGGCCTTATGCTCAGTATGCTCATACAAGAATAAGTTCTATATTAAGTAAAGGTAAAGTTCCTGTTAAAGTTGATTATAGTCTGTTGAAAGATGAATTAGAATTGAAGCTGATTAGCTTGTTATCCAAATTTCCTGATAAAGTTGATGAAGCTGCAAATAATTATAAACCTTCGTTGATAGCTACTTATTTAATTGAATTAAGCCAAACATTTAACTCATTCTATGTAAAATTGCCTGTTTTAAAAGCTGAGAAAGATGTTAGAGAAGCTAGATTAAGCTTGATTATGTGTGTAAAGCAAGTTCTTAAGAATGGTTTAAATCTGTTAGGGATAGAAGCTCCTGATAGGATGTAACAGCAACCTTTAAATAACAATTTGCTTCTAATGTTATAATATGCCAGAAAAAATACAGTTTTTTCCTTTGGATATTACATACAGATTAGTAGATGATAGAGCAGCAATCTACTTATTTGGAAAGACAATAGCTGGAAAGCAGATTACTGTTATGGATGATTCTTTTGAACCATATTTTATTGTTATACCTAAAAAAGGCAAAAGTGTAAAAGAGAAGTTAGAGAAAATAAAAGTAGAGGTAAATGAAACTACAGCAGAAGTAACTAAAACAGAAATGATAACCAAGAAGTATCTTGGAAAGGAAGTAGTGGCTATAAAAGTTTATACAAAACTGCCTTATGATGTCCCTATAATAAGAGATACTATAAAAGAATGGGAGATTATTGAATCTATTCATGAATATGATATTGTTTTTTCAAGAAGATATTTAGTAGATAAAGGAATAACACCTATGACTTTAGTTGAAGCAGAAGGTGAATTTATCAATATCAAAAGCAAAGTGCCTGTCCTGAAAGCTAGTTCTGTAAAACAGTTCAGTGATGATACATTAACAAAGCCAAGAATACTGGCTTTTGATATAGAAACATACAATCCAGTAGGAAAAACAATTGAGCCAGAGAAGTATCCTATAATCATGCTTAGTTTTTATGGAACAAATTTCAAAAAAGTAATAACCTGGAAAAGGTTTAAGACAAAAGAGGATTATATTGAGTTTGTAGAAGGGGAATCAGAATTAATACAGAAATTTAAAGAAACAATAGAACATTATAAGCCAGATATTATCACAGGTTATTTTTCAGATGGTTTTGATTTTCCATATTTATCTGAAAGAGCTAAAAAATATAAGATAAAATTAGATATTGGTTGGGATTATTCTGAGGTAAAGGTCAATAAAAAGTCTGAAGTAGCGAAAATAAGGAGTATAAACCACCTGGATGTTTTTAAATATATAATAAGAATAATGAAATCTAGCCTGGAAACCAGTACTTATAGTCTTAATGCTGTTGCAGAAGAACTATTAAAAGAGAAAAAGATAGATGTGGATTTAGATGAATTGTCTGAAGCATGGGATAAAAACACAGAAAAATTAGAAGAATTCTGCAAGTATAATCTGCATGATTCTTATCTGACATTTAGGCTGGCTGAAAAATTGTTGCCTAATCTAATTGAGTTAGTAAAAATAGTTGGATTGCCAATATATGATATCAATAGAATGGGTTTTTCGCAGTTAGTAGAATGGTATTTGATAAAGCAGACTAAAAATTTTAATGAGATGATATTGAACAGGCCAGGCCATGATGATATAATGCAGAGAAGGACGCAGACTTACAAAGGAGCGTTTGTTTATGAACCGACACCTGGTTTTTATAAAAAGATAGTTATCTTTGATTACAGGAGCTTGTATCCAACTATAATCAGTTCTCATAATATTTCCCTGGAAACTCTGAATTGCAAGTGTTGTGGAGATAAGGCTGAAAAACCTCCAATAGAGGATAATGAGAAGTACTGGTTCTGCAAAAAAAAGAAAGGGTTTATTCCATCTATAATTGAAGAATTGATTACAAGAAGGATGAGGATTAAGGAGATGAGTAGGAAAAAAGAAGCAAGTATTTTTTTGCATGCCCGTGAACAATCACTGAAATTAATGGCAAATTCATTCTATGGTTATCTAGGATTTTTTGCTGCAAGATGGTATTCTCTTGAATGTGCTAAATCAGTTACATCCTGGGGAAGATATTATATCCATAAAGTTATTGATAAGGCAAAGGAAGCTGGATTTAAAGTTTTGTACTCCGACACTGACAGTGTTTTTCTTTTAGTAGGTAATAATAAAGAGAAGGATGTTAAAAAGTTTGCAGAATCTGTTAATGTAGAACTGCCTGGATTGATGGAATTAGAGTATGAAGGAAGTTATCCTGCTGGAATATTTGTTTCAGCTAAGGAAACCGGTTATGGAGCTAAGAAAAAGTATGCTTTACTTTCTGAAAATGGAAATATTAAGATTAGAGGATTTGAATCTGTAAGAAGGAATTGGAGCATTGTAGCTAAAGAAGTTCAGGAAAAGGTGCTTAATATTATTTTAAAAGAGAATAATAAAGAGAAAGCATTTAATTATGTTAAAAAGACAATAGATGATTTAAGAAACCATAAAATTGAATTAGATAAAGTTATCATACGTACACAGCTGCAAAAAGAGATTAGTGATTATGATTCTATAGGGCCTCATGTTGCAGTTGCCAAAAGATTAAGGGATAGGGGTTTAAAGATAAGTGCAGGCACTGTTATGAAGTATGTTATAACAAAAGGCAAAGGGTTGATAAGGGAGAGAGCTAAATTGCCTGATGAAGTCAAACAAAATGATTATGATCCTGTTTATTATGTTAATAACCAGATAATTCCTGCTGTAGCAACAATCTTTAGTGTACTTGGTTATCATAAATCTGATTTATCTGAGAAAAAAGGCCAGGAGAAGTTGGGGAAGTTCTTTTGAGTAGTTACGGGGCCGTAGAAATCCTATAAATTTATAACCCTCAAAGAGCCATAAGGCTCTAAGAGGGGTGGTTGGAGTGTCCCAACCATGAAAAAGAAAAAAGAAACATTCTTAATAAAATTTGCTAAAAATATACTAAAAGCAATCAAAATAAAGCAAGTAAGGCTATATGGCCATAAGTTCTCTAAAAAGACCTATACATTACACCAACATATTGTACTTCTTGCTCTACGTGAGTACCATAATGGCATGGGCTTTAGAAGATTTTGTGAGTTATTGCCCGACTATGCTTATTTATTAGATTACATTGGACTAGAAACCATCCCTCATTTTACTACACTACATAAAGTGAGCCAAAGACTAAAAGGAAACTTAGTTGATGGAATAATTCTTGGATTTGCAAGGAAAGCTAAGTTTAGAGCAGGAATAGACAGCACTGGCTTAAGCTTACGAAAACTTTAAATACTTCTAAGTCTCGTGGGGTAATAGGGGGATGTTATGCCAGAACTAGATTTTTTTGATAATGTGCAAAACTTAGAGAAAAAGTGTCCTAAGTGCGAGGTTGTGATAGATTATGGAGTAACCACAAAGTACGATCAAAGAGAAGGTGGCCATGTTTGTCTTGAGTGTGGGTGTGTTCTGAAATAATAAGTTTTAAATACAAAACAATAATCCTAACTATAAAATGCCAAATACAATTATTATGGCAATTTCTATCATTACAGCTTAAGCTCTGGGTTATATGTTCTAAACCCAGAAATTACTTATATGATAGAAATATATATAAATTAAAACAAAACAAAAGATTAAGATGGACAAACTAACTAAATACGAACCACACAAAATTGAACCTTTTGTGCTGGAATTTTGGGAAAAGAATAAAATATACGCTAAAGCTAATGGTAAAGGCAAGCCTTTTTACTTTTTAGATGGTCCTCCATATACTTCTGGTAAGATTCATTTGGGAATAGCATGGAACAAATCTCTAAAAGATTGTGTTATGAGATATAAGAGAATGAACGGATTCGATGTATGGGACAGAGCTGGTTATGATATGCATGGGTTGCCAACTGAACTTAAAGTTCAGGCTAAGTTTAAATTAAAGAGTAAAGATGAAGTTCCTAAGTTTGGTGTAAGTAAGTTTATCAATGAATGCAAGAAGTTTTCTACTGAAAACATGGAGATGATGAACAAAGACTTTAGAAGATTAGGAGTATGGATGGATTTCAAAAATGCTTATCAATCTATTAGAAATGAGTTTATGGAAGGTGAATGGTGGTTAGTTAAGAAAGCACATGAAAACAAAAGATTGTATGAAGGCAAATTATCAATGCAGTGGTGCCAGAAATGTGCAACAGCTCTTGCAAAACATGAATTAGAGTATAAAAATGTTAAAGATAATAGTATATTTGTCAAATTTAAAGTTAAAAAAGAAAAAAATGAATATTTGGTAATCTGGACAACAACTCCATGGACTATCCCTTATAATTTAGCTGTAATGGTTAATCCTGATCTGGATTATGTTAAAGCAAAAGTTGGAAGTGAAGTTTGGATAGTAGCTAAAGCTTTAGCTGGAGCTTTGATACAAGGTGTAGCAGATAAAAAATTAGAGATAATTGAAGAATTCAAAGGAGATAAATTAAAAGGAGTTCATTATGAACACCCCTTCTATAAAGAATTAAAACAAGTTTATGATGATTTAAGTAAAAACTCAGCAAAAGTACATTCTGTTGTTTTATCTAAAGAATATGTAGATACTTCTGCAGGTTCAGGATTAGTGCATACTGCTCCTGGTTGTGGTCCTGAGGACTTTGAAGTTGGACATAGGGAAAAGATTCCTCCTTTCAATAACTTAGACCAGTTTGGTGTTTTTCCTGAGAATATGGGCAAATTTGCAGGGTTAATTGCTAAGAAAGATGATCAAAAGTTTGTTGAAGCTTTAAAAGAAACAGGTGCTTTGATTGAAACTACAGAAGTAGAGCATGAATATGCTCATTGCTGGAGATGTAAGGCTCCTGTCATATTCAGAACAACAAAGCAGTGGTTCTTTAAAGTTGAAGATATGAAAGAGAAGATGAGGAATCTTAATAAAAAAATAAAATGGCAGCCTGACTGGGCTGGAAACAGGCAGTTTGACTCATGGCTTGATAATCTAAGAGATAATGGTATTACAAGACAGAGATATTGGGGAACAGCTGTTCCAATCTGGAGATGTAATAAATGCAAAGATTATGTGGTTGTTGGAAGTATTAAAGAATTGAAAGAATTAGCTGATAAAGTTCCAGATGATTTGCACAGGCCTTATATTGATGAAGTTGAAATAACATGCAAGTGCGGTGGTGTAAAGAAAAGAATTCCAGATATCTTGGATGTATGGATTGATGCTGGAACTACTTCATGGAATTGTTTGGATTATCCACAGAAAACAGAGTTATTTAAAAAATACTGGCCTGCTGATTTTATATTAGAAGGAAAAGATCAGATCAGAGGTTGGTTTAATTTACTTTTTGTTGCTAGTATGGTTAGCATGCAAAAGCCTTCTTATAAGGCTGTTTATATGCATGGTTTTGTACAGGATTCTCAAGGGAGGAAGATGTCAAAGTCTTTAGGAAATATAATCTCTCCTTATGAAGTTATTGACAAGTATGGTGCTGATACTTTAAGGTATTATATGATTGGAGGAGCAAATCCAGGATTAGATATAAATTATAATTTTGATGATCTTAAGATAAAACATAAAAATTTGATGATATTATGGAACTTACATAAGTTTTTGATAGATTTAGCTAAGACATTAAAGGTTAATCCTTCAAGTCTTAAAATTAGTAAATTTTCTCTTGAGGAAAAGTATATTTTGAGCAAGCTAAACAGCAGTATGAGGAAAATTACAAAATTATTTGATGATTATAAGATGGATGAGATTCCATGGCTTATAGAAGACTTATTTTTAGATTTATCTAGAACTTATATTCAGCTGACTAGAGAGAAAACAGCGTTAGGTAAATTAGAAGACAGGAAAAAAGTTTTGTATACTGTCTATAATGTTTTGTTTGAAACATTAAAGTTATTTGCTCCAATAGCTCCATTTATTACTGAATATATTTATCAGGATTTAAGAAAAGAGTTTAAGCTGAAAGAAGAAAGTATTCATCTGTATAAATGGCCTAAATATGATGAAAAGTTTATAGATAAAGAATTAGAGCTGGATATGGGTGTTGTACAACAAGCATTGCAATCAATCTTAGCTTGCAGGGAGAAAATTCAAATGGGTGTAAGATGGCCTTTGAAAGAAGTTGTTATAGTCACTAAAGATGAGAAAGCTGTAAAAGCTATTGAAAAATTTGGAGATATATTGAAAGTACAGGCTAATTTTAAGGAAATTAAAGTACAGCAGACATTGCCAGGATTAAAGCAAAAAGTAAGAGCAGATTATAAGCAGATAAATCCTGATTTCAAAGAGCTAGCTCCTAAGATAATAGCAAGATTAAGCACTGATAGTGCTGAAACTGTGCTGAATCATTTAGAGAAAGATGGAAAATATGAGATAAATGTTAATGGTAAGAAAGTTGCTATAGTAAAAGAGCATTTGATAATTGAAAGAGAAGTTCCAATACCTTATGAAGAGGTTTCTTTTAGACAAGGATTTATTTATTTGAATAAAGAGTTAACTCCTGAATTAGAGGCAGAAGGTTATTCAAGAGAAGTTATGAGAAGAGTGCAGGCTTTAAGGAAGAAATCAGGGTTACAGAAAAAGGATAAGATTGTTTTGTTTATTAAAACTGATGAAGAATTAGTTGAAATGTTAAATAAATTTAGTGAACAGATAAAAGAGAAAGTTGGTGCCAGTAAATTGAAGATTTCTCAGATAGATCCTAGTAAAAGGCATGAGTTTAAGAGCAAGGAACTGGTTAAAGAGAAGTCATTTGAGTTGTGGTTTGATAAGGTTTAGGATATTTATTTTCTAATAAACTGAAACATGTTTTATAGAAATCAGCTACAGGGATTCCAACTGTTTCTTCAAGTGTTCTAAGATTGTGTTCTATGATTTTCTTTAGTCTTTCTTTTTCTGGAGTTTCGCTATTTTGATATTTTGAAAAAAGATTAAAAAGTGTTGTATCCATATCTCCTGCCATTGTCTTTATCAAAAGAATTTCTTCCGAGTTAGGTAGCATGGTTCTATCACATATGTTAATATCAAATACTATATAAATCTTTCTATTTGTCACTACTCATAAATAAATAATTAAAATCAAAAACTATTTATAATTCAAAGTCTTATTGATTTAAAGGGGTGATAGTATGGAACCTAATCTGTTAGTAAGCTTTGAACCTAGTTGTTATGCAAGCGCTAAAGCTGAAGTTGAGTCTGTTCTTAAAGAGTTAAAGCAGGAAGGTAAATTTCTGGATTCAGAGATAGATGGTTTGTTTAAGATTAAAATTAAAGATAGTAAAAAAGCTGTTAAGGATTTGAATAAGAAGAAAGATGAATTAGCAGAGTTGTTTGAGAAAACATTCCACTGGACACCAATAGACAAATGGGTTAAATCTAATATCAAAGATATGCAGAGTGCTTTGAAGAAATACAACAAAGAGATTAAGGAAAAAGATAAGTGGATGATGGATTTGAATAAGAGGAAATTCAGTAAAGGTGGCAGTACAGTAGATTTAATAATTAAATTAACTGAATTTATAGATAAACCTAATGTTGACTTGAAAAAGCCAGATAAGATAGTGAAAGTTGAGATAACTGGAAATAAAGCCGGAATAGCCTTATTGAATAAGGATGAGTTGTTTAATAGTTTGAAGATTAAGTGATTAGATAGGAAAATAAAAAATTGAGTCCCCTTCATTGCCTTTTTTTCTTAAGTAATCTATTACAAAGGGGTGTTTTTTATAGGTCTCTTGATTTGGAGTTACCTTAATAAGAGGTATATTTAAAATTTGTCCAGTTAAATGATTAGTATTTTTTTCAGCTATTTTTTCTATAACTATTTCGATGGTACCTACTTTAACAGTTATTTTCTCTTTAGGATAATTATGACTTCTATTAACAATAGCACATCCACCTTCAAAAAGTAATTTTGTAACATCATCTGTGATTTTATATTGTTTTTTATACATCAATAACCCCTCTTAATTTTATAGTAGTAGATTTCAGTAGATTATATAAAGTTTTCTAGCAATTTTTTAAAAAAAAAAAAAAAAGATTTATATATAAGTTATTATATATTGACTATAGATG
>CAZSMA010000033.1:0-14955 GCA_964608065.1 uncultured Methanosarcinales archaeon | reverse complement strand
TTGATATTACGTTATTGACAGGAAAATATATAGAGACTTTAAAACAATTGAAAGAGATGAATTTCAGAGTTTCGGGAAAAGTGTTATTGGCTGCTGCTCTTTTGTTAAGGATAAAGTCTGAAAGATTGGTTGGTAAAGATATTGATGATTTTGATAGATTATTAACACCGCAAGAGGAAGAAGATTTCTTATATGAAGAAGCACCAGAGTCTTTGGTTTTAGATGAAGAAAAGCCCAGTTTAATTCCTAGAACACCGCAGCCTAGGAAAAGAAAAGTATCAATTTATGATTTAATGGGTGCTTTGCAGCAAGCTTTGGAAGTCAAAAGAAGAAGAGTTATAAATTCTATTCCTGCAATGGATGTAAAAGTTCCTGAGAAAAAGAAAGATATTAGCACAATTATTGGTGATTTGTATTCAAGGATTAAGGATTTTTTTACAACGGGAAAAAAAAAGGTTTACTTTACAACATTAGTTCCATCTGATAAAAAAGAAGATAAAGTTTTTACATTTATTCCTTTATTGCATTTATGCAACCAAAGGAAAGTTGAGTTATCACAAGAAGTACATTTTGGTGAGATTGAAATTCTGTTAAGGACTAAACATGAGGTTGAGAAGGAGATTAGTACTTAGTTTTAAGAAACCTTTTTAAAGAGTTATATATTCTTTCTGTTTAATATATGGGGTTAAAATGGATAAGGAACAAGAAGCTAAATTAAGGGAAAAATATACTCAATTACAGATGTTAGACCAGCAGATAAAGCAGATACAGCAGAGAATGCAGGAGCTAGAGAACCAAGTTATGGAGATAATGTATGTTCAGCAAAGCCTGGATGATTTGAAGAATACTGAAAAAGGTAAGGAGATATTAGTTCCTGTAAGCAACGGTATATTTGTCAAAGCAGATCTAAAGGAAAATAATGAATTATTAGTAAATGTTGGAGCAAATACTGTTGTCAGTAAAGATGTCAAATCTGTACAGAAAATGCTGGAAAAAAATATTGATGAGATGAAGAAGATGGAAACAAGGTTTTTACAGGATTTACAAAGATTAAGTACACAGGCTGCTGGGATAGAGCAAGAGATGAATTCATTAGCTCGATAAAGGTGCTGTTATGTTTAATTTCTTAAAGAAAAAGATAAAAGATACTGTATCTAATTTATCAAAAAAAATAGATGAAGAAGGTAGTGAAGAGGTTAAAGAAGTAGATGAAGAAGTTGAAGAGAAGAAAGGTTTTTTTAAGAAATTATTTGGTAAGAAAGAAAAAAAGGAAGAAGTTGTTGAAGAGAAAACAGTAGAGAAGGAAGAAGTAACACCTGAAGAAAAGGAAGTTAAAGAAGAACCAGTTGAAGAAGAGCTTGAAATTAAGGAAGAATTTGTTGAAGAGCCGATAATTGAGGAAAAGGAAGAAGTTGAAGAACCTATTTCTGAAGAAAAAGCTGCAGAACCTGTAGTGGAAGAAACTCTAGAAATCAGTAAAGAAGAACCATTAAAAAAGGAATTGAAAAAAGAAGAACATGTTAAAAAAGGTTTTTTTGGAAAAATAAAGGAAAAGATAGTGCAAAAAAAAATCAATGAAAAACAATTTGATAATTTGTTCTGGGATTTAGAGATAGTTTTATTGGAAAACAATGTTGCTGTTGAAGTTATAGAAAAGATAAAAAATGATTTAAAGCAGAATATTGTTGATAAGCCTCTGAGAAGAGGCAAGATTGAAAGTATTATAACTGAAACTTTAAGGAATTCTATTAATGATTTATTTAATGTTGATAAGATAAACTTTTTAGAAAAAGTAAAAAGTAAAAAACCTTTTGTTATATGTTTTATTGGAATCAATGGTTCTGGTAAAACTACAACAATAGCTAAAGTTACTAAGATGTTGACTGACAAAGGATTAAAGGTTATATTAGCTGCTTCTGACACATTCAGAGCTGCTTCAATTGAGCAGTTGCAGATGCATGCGGATAAATTAGGGGTAAAGATGATAAGGCAAGATTATGGTAGTGACCCTGCGGCTGTTGCTTATGATGCTATTGCTCATGCTAAAAGTAAAAATATAGATGTTGTCTTGATTGATACAGCAGGAAGGATGCATTCAAATCAGAACCTTGAGGATGAGATGAAAAAAATAATCAGGGTTGCTAATCCTGATTTGAAAATATTTGTTGGAGAAAGTATAACTGGCAATGATTGTGTTGAGCAGGCTAAGAAATTTAATGAAGCTGTTGAAATAGATGGAATAATTTTATCCAAGGCAGATGTTGATGAGAAAGGTGGAGCTGCTATAAGTGTTAGTTATGTTACTGGAAAACCTATTTTATATATTGGAACAGGACAGGGATATACAGATATTGAAGAGTTTGATTCTAAGGTTGTTATTGAAAGTTTAGGATTGGTTTAACCACTCCAAAGAATACAACAAATTATTTAAATAAGATAGATGTAGTTTATTTAAAATGGCTTTAGCTGATTTAATGTTTGATATTGGAGCAAGGATGATTGTATCATTTGTTTTTGTTGTTGTTAATTCTTTGGTCTTAAGAGAGATTGCAGTTGTATTGTTCAAGCTAAAAGAAAAGAATATGTTTACTGCTTTGTATGTTTCTATATGGTTGACAGCTGCTGTATTTTTGTTTAGCTTTTTTAATGTTATGACCTGGGTTAATTTATTGTTTGTAGTTTTAGCTTCATTATTGTTTATGTTCCTTGTTAAGTTTTATTATAAAACAAATTTTAGAGTTTCTTTTTTGATTTGGTTAGTTTGGTTTGCAGTTTATATTATTTTAGGAATGATAGTTATTTTGATTTCTGGTTTGGTTTAAGAGAATTCGATCTCTCCCTGATAATAAATTCCTTTATGCAGCTTGACAGGTCTCCAGTTGTCTATGATTAAGTCTGCGTTAAGCCATGCAGCTAGTTCTTCTGGATTGCCTATTGTTGCTGATAATCCTATGATTTGAATATTTTTTAGGATTTCTTTAAGCATTGTTATTAAAATCTCTAAAGTTGGGCCTCTGCCAGGATCATTTAGTAAATGGATTTCATCTACAACTAATGTTTTGACATTCTGAAGCCATGGTGTGTGGTGTCTTATTAAAGAATCAAATTTTTCTGAAGTTGTAATTATTAAATCATATTCTGACAGATATGGGTCAGAAGCATCTAAATCTCCAATAGATAAAGCTACTCTCAGTAAATGTCCATATTTTTTTTTAAAATCTTTATATTTTTCATTAGCTAATGCTTTTAATGGAACTATATAGACTGTTTTTCCTTTTCCTTCTATGATTGATTTGACTCCAGCTAATTCTGCTATCAAAGTTTTACCAGAAGCTGTTGGAGTGCAGATTAACAGATTTTTTCCATTAAGTAAATCTTGTTTTACAGCTTTAGCCTGAGCTGGTCTTAATTCTGTGATATTTTCTTTTTTCAAAACTTCATAGATTTCTTTGGGAATTAATGGTTTTAAGGTTTGGAGTTTCATTATAAAAGCTTCTCCATCTCAAATATAAACTTTTTTGCTCTTTCAAAAGATGTTTTTGCTTTTGCTCTTTTTATTGTCTCTGTTGTTTCATACTGAAAGAAAGACCTTTTTTCCCATTCTCTATCAAAGCTGCTTATTATTTCATCTGTTTTTCTTCCTATTATTTCAAGCGCTTCTTCTTTAGCTTCTTCAAAGTCTTCAATAAGGCTTTTTTTTAATTTATTTCTGACAAAAACTATTAAAGCATCTGATGTAACTTTGTGGCTTACTTTTGAGCCTACTTTATATCCTATGTTATATAAGACTGCATTTGCAGTGTAGTACATTGTATAATAGCTTGTTACAACTACCCATAAATGTGATAAGTTTTTTTCAAAAAGAATTTTAGCTACTTTTAAAGATTCGTTATAATTTCTTTTATATGTTTCAAGAATTTCTTTTCTGAAATCTTTAACTTTAACAATTAAATCATCATCAAGATATATCTTAATATTATTTTCTGCTTCCTTAACTCTTTTTTCATCCAACATTTTTGATTAACCTATAGTAATCCTCAATTCCAAAAAGTATTATATTATTATCAGCAGCTTCTTTTCCAACATTAAACTTAGTTGTAGTAAGCATTGATAAAAATTCTTCACTATTAAAGCTTATAAAATGTATTTTTAAAGGCAAAGTTGAAACAATATGTTTTACATTCTTTATTATTGAATCCTCATTAGTTATTAGCATAAGGTCGATATCTGACTTTTTTTGTTTTTTACCTGAAGCATATGAACCAAATAAGAGCAATATAAAAAAACATTTAACAGTATTTTTTATTCTATTGTATAATACATAAATATTTTTATCAGACAATATTTCTCTTTTTCTTATTGACTCAGCTCTGAACATATCAACATCAAATACTTTTTGATTTATAGAGCATAAAATTGTTTGGCCAGCTTTTCTTGCTTTAACTACATTGCTTTTTATCAGCCTCTTGACAGTTATGTGAACTGCTTTGTAATCTATTGAAATTCTTTTTGAGATATATCTTATTGTGAACTCTTCTTTTCTTTTTGAAAGAAGTAATTTTAATATTTTATCCTTTGTTGTATTATGTATTTTTTCCATAATATTATGTAAATATGACATAATATATAAATATTTCTATTTTAATACTTCATAGATTTCTTTGGGAATTAATGGTTTCAAGGTTTGGAGTTTCATTGATTTAATGTAGAATAAAGCTATTTGATAAAGGTTTCTGTTTTAATTATATACATATAGTAGTTAGGAAAAGTTTAAATAATATTTAATTTATATATTAAATTATGATGGAAAAATCACAAACTCAAGAAAGTAATCATACTATTGATCAATTGTTAGCTGGAGATAGAAGTATTGAGGGTTATATTAGAGCAATTGATACAGCTGAGGGAAATAAAAAACTTCAATATAGTCTTACCCAACAATTAGTTCAAAAACACCCTTACCCTAAGGTGCTTCTTGAATATATTGCTCACAATATAATAGAACCTATGATTATTTGGATTAAATTAGATTATCTAACATTTCTGAATAAGTTTAAGAAATCTTCTGCCAGATATGACACCTAACTTTCCATTCTTGCAATAACTTTCTCCAAATTTATCTACAGAATCTGGTTCTAAACCCTTGCTGTAGATTAAAACAGGAACAGGATCAGCAGAATGATCTTTGTTTGCACAAGGAGTTGAATGGTCTGCTGTTATTGTTATTAAAACATCTTGGTCCATTAGAATAGGTAATTGTTTGTCAACTTTCTCTATAAATTGTTTTTTACCATCAGGATTTCCATCATGACCAAATATATCTGTTCCTTTTATATGTAAAAATATAAAATCGTATTTTCTCAAGTATTTTTTTGCAGCCAGGAATTTAGCTCTAAGGTCTGTGTTTGGAGTTCCTGTTGCTCCTTTTACTTTAAGGACTTCCATACCAGCAATCGCTCCAAGGCCTTTGTATAATCCTCCACCTGCTATGCAGCAGCTTTTTAAGTTGTACATTTCTTTAAATGATGGGATTTTTTTAAAATGACCTGCTCCTCTTGCTAACCAATAGTTTCCAGCTAGTTTTCCTTCTCTGATTCTTTCTTTGTTTAGTTTAAAATCTTTAAATTTATTATATGATAATTCTAAGAATTTATTCAGGACATCAGCAGTAAATTTTGCTTCTTTACTATTATCTAATGCTTTTATTTTTAACACTTTCTTCCCTTTTTCCCAAGGATCAGAACGAGATATTTGATCACTAATGCCTTTACCACTCATAACTATAACTGCTCTATGAGATGTTCCTGATTTTAAAATAAATTTAACACCATCTATTACAGTCTTATTCATTAATTTAACAAAAGGCTTTGTTGATTCAATCCTTCCTGACCTTCTGTCCTTTACAACCAATTTTTTATCAACACTTCCTAGATTAGCCCTTAAAGCAACATCTCCTTTTTTTAGTTTTAATCCAACACCTAAAGCTTCAATAGGGCCTCTGCTGTGATAATGTTTTTTTAAATCATAGCCAAACAAAGTTAAATGTCCCTGATCAGAATGAGGAATTACCCCTTTTCCTAAAACATGCATTATGCCTGTAATTCCGTTTTTAGCTAAAAAATCCATGTTAGGAGTGTAAGCTGCTTCCAAAGGAGTCTTATTATTGAATTTCTTGATAGGCCTGTCTCCCATGCCATCCATTATTAGGAATATTATCTTCTTCATTGTGTTAGTTCTTCTAATTTCTTTATTGCCTCTTTAGGATTATCACTTTTTAAAATAAAACTGCCACTAACAAAAATATTTGCTCCTGCTTCTTTGACTAATTCTATAGTTCCTGGAGCAATTCCTCCATCAACTTCAATATCTAAGTTAGGTCTTAGAGTTCTTAGTTCTTTTATTTTTGGGATAGTAGCTGGAACAAATTTACTTCCATAGAATCCAGGATCAACTGTCATAATCAAAACCATGTCTAATCTGTCAAGATAAGGTGCTATATCTGAAACAGGTGTTTCAGGGTTTATTGCAAATCCAATCTTTTTGTTATTAGTTTTAACAAACTTGATTATATTATTTGGGTCTTTTACAGTTTCAAAATGAGGCAGAAATATATCTATTTTCTTTATGTTGTTTTTAATCCATTCTTCAGAGTTTTCAATCATCAGATGTGCTTCATATTTGACAACAGGTTTTAGTTCCAGGTCAAACATTAAGCTTTTTGTTGGAACAAACTTTTCATCCATTAAATCCAATTGGACTCTTTCTACAAAATCTTTGACCTTATCAATCATAATATCCAAATCTTCCTGAGAATTTGTGATTAATGCTGGGACTATCATAAGAATATGTTAACATTTATTATATATAAATGTATTGGGAGATTTTTATTTAGCATATCCTTCTTTAATTAAATGTCTTTTAATATCTTCTTTTGAGAATGAGATTTTCTTTGCAATTCTTTTTGCATGACTTTTTCTTGAGATGCCTTCAATTACTCTAAAAGTTGGATTTTCTCCATCAAATTCTACTTGTAAATATTGGCCTTTTTGCTCTTTTCTAAGTCTAGTTGCTAATTGGTGATTGTGAGTGACTAAAACCGTGTTATTACCTTTGCTATAAAAACCATCAAGGATTATATGGGATTGTGCCATCTTTTCACTGAAAGTTGTTCCTTCAGCAAGTTCATCAAGTATTACAAGACTTTTAGGAGTTGTTCTGTAGAAAATGTCTCTTGTTCTCTTTAACTCTGTACCAAATCTACCTTCCTCATCTTTAAGCGCATCAAACACTGGAGCATGATAGGCAACTAGGTCTGCAATATTAATAGAAGCTTCAGAAGCCACAACATAACTTCCACTTTGTGCAAGAATCTGATTTTGAGCAATAGTCTTGCAGTAGGTTGTTTTACCGCCGCTGTTAGGCCCTGTTATCACAGTTAAACTAGTTCTGTTTAGATTTACATCATTTTGTATAAATTGTGGATCTTTTGCCAAAATAGGATTTCGTACATTTTTAGCACTAAAATAATGATTATTATCATCAGTTACTGTTGGAATTACAACATCTACAGGCATTTCTTTCCCATATTTGTAAAAGGATAGTAATTCATCTAATTTTCCTAGTGAGTCCAATGCTGTTTTGTAGGATTCATCTTTCTTCATTTTTTCTTTAAGAGGATCTAGTGCTGTAATTTCATCTAACCCTGGTTTAATAAATGCCATACCCAAAAGACCAGCAATTGCTCCAAAAACAACTGATGAAAGTAGCCACTCATTCAAATTTGTTGGGATAAATTTGAATTGATATGCTGCAACCATACCTTTTGCCTCCAGTATCGAAAGTAGTAATACTTGCATAAGTGGTGCTGAATTTGGGAATGAAACACGTCTAGGTGCAAATTTCCAGACAGGTGTTAGGAAATTTATATTTTCTTTAGATTTCAAACCCTTAAATGTTCTATAAATCGGCCCCCTTATTAGACTATAGAGTTCAGTGTCTCCAAATTCTTTTATCGAATTAGATAGATATTGCAGATATTTTGATTCTGGTGCAGGTATTGATTTTATAGCATTCACCAATGTCTTATTCGCTTTCACAGCTTCCTTAAAGGGACTGTAGGGTTGGATAATGTCTTCGCCAAGAGTCTCCTTTAGAAATAAAAATAGATTTGTTTCTTTTTTCTTGAATTCTTTAAGATAATCTTTAATTGAATTTCTAAGTTTATCATCTGCTTCTAATTCTCTTAAACTTTCTTGCTTAGCTAATATTAATTCTAATGAGGTTAAAGGATTTGTTAATGATCTAAAAAGTGTTGATGCTCCTGTAGCTGTTGTTGTGTAATCTGTTGCCTTAAATAAATCCCGAATTTGGATTAATTTCAAAGTATTTCTATCGACAACTTTTTTTGGTAGTCTGGGAACTCTAGAAAATATCTTTGATGTAAAACTTGGGGTGTCATAGATATCTATGCCTATATCAAGCAAAGTTCTATGTGAGGAATTGACTAATTCTGCAAATTCATCCATAAATAACACATCTTTTAAAACCCCCAAGAAATCTTGGAGTGATATTTACACTATCACTCTCTCTTTTTTAAATATGAAATATTAAATTGGTATTTAAATATTCCTATAAGTTATCCATCTTATCAACGCGTCTTTTATGCCTGTCAACATTGCTGAATGGGGTGTTAAGCCAGACATCAACTATTTTTAATGCTTTGCCTTTCTTTATAGTTCTTCCACCTAAACATAAGACATTAGAATTATTATGTTCTCTTGATAATATTGCAGTATTCTTGTCATAGCAGAGTGAGGCTCTAATAGCTCTTACTTTATTAGCTGTCATGCACATTCCGATTCCTGTGCCGCAGATCAAGATTCCTTTGTTGTCTTCGCTTTTTGCAACTTCTTCTGCAACTTTAATAGCAAAATCAGGATAATCATCATCATTGTCTATTTCATGCGGACCAGAATCTGTATATTCAATATTTTTTTTTCCCAAGTTTTTCTTTATTGCTTCTTTTAAATCAAAACCACCATGATCTGAACCCAAATATATCATTTTATCTCACCTTGTTATTGAATTTTATTTTTTTTCCTAATCTTTCTTCTATTCTTAATAATTGATTATATTTGCAGTTTCGTTCACTTCTGGCTGGAGCTCCAAACTTAGACTGTCCTGAATCTAATCCAACTGCTAAGTCTGCTATAAAAGTATCTTCTGTTTCGCCGCTTCTGTGGCTTACTACAACTGACCATTTGTTGTTGAAAGCAAGGTTAGCTGCTTCAATAGATTCTGTAACTGTTCCAATCTGATTTACTTTTAATAATAAGCTATTGCAGCTTTTTTCTTTTACAGCTCTGTTTATCCTGCTGACATTTGTAACAAGTAAATCGTCACCAACAATCTGTATTTTGTTTCCAAGTTTTAAATTTAACTCATGCCATCCATGCCAGTCATCCTCTGCCATTCCATCCTCTATGGATATGATATTATAAGTTTTAACTAAATCATCATAGAAGTCTATTAATTCTCCTGAATCATAAGTTACACCATTAATCTGATATTTAGCATGATGGTAGAATTCTGATGATGCGCAGTCCAGGGCTATGAATATTTTTTTATTATAACCTGTAGTTTCAATAGCGCTCTGGATTAATTCAAGTCTTTCTATAATGTTTTTTATAGGGGGTGCAAATCCTCCTTCATCACCTACATTTATAGCAGTTGCATCAAACTTATCCTTTAAAATTTCTTTTAGAGTATGGTATGTTTCAGTTCCTGCTCTTAGTGCTTCACTAAAACTTTTGAATTTAACAGGCATTATCATGTGTTCCTGTATATCATTTTCAATGCCAGCATGCCTGCCGCTGTTGATGATATTCATCTGAGGTATAGGTAAGGATAATTTTCTTCCAGATAGTTTAGATATATATTGATACAATGGAAGGGAAGATGACAATGCTGCTGCTTTGCATACTGCTAAACTTACTCCTAAAATAGCATTTGCTCCTAAAATTGATTTGTTTGCAGTTCCGTCTAATTTTAACATTAAAGAATCTATTTTTTTTTGGTTTGTGCAGTCTAGGCCAATAAGTTTCTTTGCAATTTTGTTGACATTATTTACTGCTTTTAAAACTCCTTTTCCATTATATCTTTTATCATGATCTCTTAATTCCAAGGATTCATGTTTGCCAGTTGAAGCTCCGCTTGGAACTATAGCTCTTGACAAACCATTGTTTGTTAACACATCTACCTCTATAGTAGGATTTCCTCTAGAATCTAAGACTTCTCTTGCTTTAATTCTTTTTAATTTTGACATTACCAACCCCTGAATAAAAATTAAAATTCTAAATATATAAATATTGCTATTTTTGTTTCTTTCAGAAACATTTAAACAATGAAAATCTCAGATTTTCAAGTTTAAATGTCCGAAAACCTAAAAAAAAAAAGTTTTCGATACATTTAAATAGCTAAACTTTCTATAAATTTGTTATGCCAAAAAAGAAGGGTGAAGAAAAAAACTGGAAAACAGCACTTCTTGGAACAGTTTCTAGAATTTTTAAAGATAAATTAGAAGATTTTACATTTAATATGAAAGAAAAGATACACCGGACAATAAAGATTATAACAGAAAAGATTTTCTCTTCTGTATTAATGATTATTGCTTTTATTTTTTTATTGATTGCTCTAACATATTATCTTATTGAATATCAACATCTTACAAAGACATTGGCATTTTTAATAACTGCTGGTGTTGTGTTTTTCTTTTCCTTAATAATAAGGATTCATTCAAAGAAATAATTTATAAAAAAAAAAAATAGAGGTGAGTATAATGGCAAAAAAGAAAGCTGCTGCAAAGTTAAAGAAGTTTAAAGTGAACGCAAAAAGAGATTTAGCTATTGCAAAAAAGAAGTTTGTGAATGCTGAGAAACAGGTAAAAGTATATGTTCATAAACATCCAGAAAGAGCTGCAGCTATTGCTGCAGGTATCGGAGCTGCAATTGGAGTAGCATTAGGGGCTGCTTTAAAGAAAACAAAAAAGAAGTAATTTTTTTTTTTTTTATTTTTTTTTTACCCAATATAATCGACTTCTTTTATTTTACCTTTTAGTTTATTTATAGCTGTCTGTTTAGTTACTTCACCTAGTTGTTCTGTTCTTATCATCATCTCTTTATCTATGTTTTTTATCTCTTTATCAAGTTTATTCAAGTTAATCTTTAATTTAAGATTGTTGTTTAAGATAGCTAATATTTGTCTTGCTCCTTTGATTCCTAAGTACATAGGATGGCCATAAGTTTCTGCTAAAAAACTAATTGCACGTATCTTTCTCTGTTCAGCTAATCCAATCAATAAACCAGTTACTCCTATTATCGGACCAACTACACCATGTAATTTATCATAAAATTTTATTCCGTTTTTATATTTCCTGATTAGGCTCTTGCTGTTTCCAGTGCAGTATACTTTAGGTTTTTTTGGGATATCTGCCAATCCAATCCCTCCCAGAGTTATTATTTCCTTGCACTTAAACTCTTTGGCTATATCCAGTATTTTTTCAGTAAATTCATAAGAACTAACCTCATCTATGGGCTGTACATCTCCAGCTAAAAATATAATATCATTGTTTTTACCTTTTTTATAATAAATCTCTATTTTTGGAAGTTCAACTAAATTGTTTTCATTAATAAAAACAGAATGCGGGAAAGTATGAGAGGTAATATCATAAAGTTTTTTTGCATTTAATTCATCTATCATAAAATCTACTACAATCTTGCCAACATTGCCTATTCCAGGCAGTCCTTCAATTAACACAGGATTATTTAATTTGGGCTTCTTTCCTGTAATATCTATTTTCCATGCTCCCATTTATATCATCTTTTTTGCTTTTCTTCTATAATGAGCGTATTTGTCTTCTAAACTGAATTTTGCAGGTTTTGACAACACTGCTTTACTTCCGCACTTACACTTTTCATTCATAGTGTAATTTTTGCAATTATTGCATTTCAATATATGCTTTGTCATTCTCTTTCCAGACTGGATATTCCTTCTTTATCGTCCATATAATCAGAAAGTTTTTGTTCTGTTTCTTCCAGTATTTTCTCTGCTTCTTTATAATCATGACTTTTTATTGTCAGATTATATCTGCTGCCCCCGCTATATCTTATTTCAACATTAGGGCTTTCTATTTTTTTTAAAATATCTTTTATCACTTCAACACCGTTAGGGTCATATATTGTCAGATTTAAGAAAGCATTTAATTTAACTTCTTCTGGTTTGATTCTCTGCCTTATAACTTCATCCAGTTCCTTGATTTCTTCGGGACTTATAGGAAGTTTTTCCAAAGATGCTTTTCCTGCAACAACATCTTCAAAAAATGAGTGTAAAGTGTCATAATCTTCCAAAGCTTTTTCAGTTACATTTTGGTAGAATTCGTTTAAATCTTTGTTTAGTTTTTTTGTTACAACTTCCAATATCTTTTCTGCTTTTTGCTGCTGCTTTATGCTGTCTATTTTTTTTCTTTTCTGAGGCTCAGAGACTCTTCTTAATGACAAGTCAACATGGCCTCTGTCTATGTCAACTCTTAGAACAAGACATACAATTTTTTTTCCTTCTACAACATAATCAGAAATGTTTCTGATTCTTCCAGGGCTTACTTCTGGAATATGGATCAATCCAGATTTATCCCTATATTCGTCTAACTTGACAAAAACTCCGTTATACTGTACTTTTGTTACAGTACACAGCACTAATTCGTTTTCTTCTGGAAAATTTTTTTTTTTTAACAGCATTATTCCAAAACCTCTAAGATTCTGGCTTTTATCTTGCTTTTTCCACCAGTCGGAGAGGTTATAACTTTTTCACAGACTAAACATTTGACTTCACTAGATGCTTTACCGAATATTATCTGTTCGTTCTTGCATTTAGGACATCTTACTTTTATATATTTGCTACTAGTTTCTTTCATATTAACCATAATAACCACCACTAAATTGTTTTAGTAGGGAGAATAAGGGAGTATTTAAATATGTTTCTATATATCATAATTAACACAAAAACATTTATATAAGACAGATATTAAGAATCATTAATATGAAACTCAGCAATAAAAATGCCTTTTATATATTTGTGTTAATTGTTTTATTGTTCTTTGCAGTTGAGTTTAAAGGGTTGGACCATATTGAAGGTGGTGATGAACATACTTATTTTTATATGGGGAAGTTAATAGCAGAAGGTAATGTTCCTTACAAAGATTTCTTTGTTTCAAGGCCGCCTTTGCAGATTTATTTGATTTCAGTTATCTACAAAATATTTGGATTTAATTTAATTGCTTTAAAACTGGTTCCTTTGCTTGCTATAATAATATCTTCTTTTTTTATCTTTAAAATAATGAAAAGATTTAGTAATATTTCTGCTTTAACAGCTGTTTTATTATTTCTTTTCAGCCATAGAGTTATGCTGGAATCAACTTATTTTTTAGGTGTTAATTTAACTACAATGTTTACAGTTATTGGTTTGTATTTTTTAATGAATAGGAAGAAATATTTGTTAAGTGGTTTATTATTTGGATTAGCAGGGATTACTGGATTGTATAGTTTAGTTCCTGCTGCAGTTGTTCTTATTGTATTATTAATTAAGAACAGGAAAAACTTTTTTAAGTTTTTAGCTGGATTCTCTTTGATATTTGTATTAGTAAACCTGATATTTATAATATGGAATGGCTTAGATTATATCCATTCAGTATATCTATGGCATTTTTTCAAGCCAAAGATAAAAGGGGTAGCAGCAAATATGTTTATTGATTATTTTGTTAAGAATATATTCTTGGTTTTATCTGCTTTATTGTTTTTTTTCCCCATTAAAGACAAGAAGAAAGTGTCTTTAGCAGCATTGATATCTGTTTTTTATTTATTGTTTTTGTTTGTCATAAGATCATTTAACTTTTATTTTGTTTTACTAGCTCCGTTTTTAGCTATTTTAGGAGGATATTGTATTTTTGAACTTATGAAAAAGCATAATAAAAAAATGGTTATAGGTATTGGGGTTGTTGTGTTTATCCTTTTCTCTGCCCTTGCTGTAAATAATGTTTTATTACTGCAGAATTTTGATTTTGTAGATTTTCAATCAAAAGATTTATTGGCAGATCATATAACAGAGAATTCTGATTCAGATGACAAGATATTTGGAGATGTTACTTTTACTCCGATGGCTGCTTTATTGACTGATAGAGATATAGCTTTCAATGAGGTTGATACAAATGCTCAAAGAATATTGTCTGGTTCTTTGAATATAGATAAGGTTTTGCAGAGAATTAAAGGAGAGAAGGTAAAATTCGTTGTATTAAGGCCAATTATAGGTTTTGGTAATCATCCAAAAGTTGGTGAGTTTATTAAGAATGAATGTAAGTATTCTACTTGGATAAAGGACAAATATTTTGGAGATATATTTATTTATGATTGTTCAGAATGAAAATAAAAAAACATGTTTTATTAGTTGCTGTTATTGTTGTTTACTTGTTTATAGTTTCCAGTTCACTGGATAAAAGCATTGATGATGAAAATGTTTATTTTTATATGGGGAAGTTAATAGCAGAAGGTAATGTTCCTTATAAGGATTTTTTTCTGTCTCATCCTCCTTTGCAATTTTTTTTATTTGGCTTGCTGTTTAAGATATTTGGTTTCAAATTATTGTTGTTCAAGAGCATTTCAGTGATTGCTACAATAATTTCGGTTTTTTTTATTTTTAAATTTTGCGAGAAAAAATATAATTTGTTAACTGCTTTTTTTTCAGTTGTTTTTTTTTTGTTTTCTCATGAGACATTGATAACTTCTACTGCTAACATTGGGATGAATATTGCTATAATGTTTGTGGTTATTGGTTTTTATATGTTATTTGACAAAAAGTATTTTATCAGCGGTTTGTTTATGGGGCTGGCATCACTGACTTCATTGTTTG
>CAZSMA010000032.1:0-14967 GCA_964608065.1 uncultured Methanosarcinales archaeon | reverse complement strand
GTGCTGTAGAATTGGCTTATTGGCTATTTTTAACAGAGGCTTAGGTTTATTTAAAGTTAATGGATAGGTTCTAGTGCTTTTTCCAGCTGCTAATATTATGAATTGCATTTTGACTCCTTGATTTTGTCTGCAATATTGTTTGCTAATTTTGTGATTAATTCCTTGTTCGGTCCTTCTATCATTATCCTGACTATGTTTTCTGTTCCGCTGTATCTTATTAATAATCTTCCGTTTTCTTTTAATTTGTTTTCTGTTTGTTTTATTGCTTTATTAACTTCAGGCAGTTTTTCAAAAGGGATTTTTTGTTTGACTTTAATGTTTATTAAAACTTGCGGAAATTCTTCTAAGCATTGTTTTAGTTCTGATAATGGTTTGTTGGTTTTTTTCATTATTTCTAAAATCCTTAATGCTGCTATAATTCCATCACCAGTAGTTGTGTAATCTGAGAAAATAATATGTCCTGAGCGTTCACCACCAAAATTATAATTGTTTTTTAACATTTCTTCAATTACGTAACGGTCTCCGTTTTTAACTCTAATGACTTTTCCACCTTGTTTTTCAATTGCTTTGTCTAATCCTAAGTTTGAGTAGATTGTAGTTACTAATGTTTTTTTGTTTAGTTTTTTTTCTTTTAGCATCTGTATTGCGCATATTGCCATGATGTGGTCTCCGTTTAAGATATTGCCTTGTTCATCTGAGATTATGACTCTATCAGCATCTCCATCAAAAGCTATTCCAATATTGCTTTTATTTTTTTTTACTTCTTTGCTGATAACTTCTGGGTGTAATGCTCCACATTCTTTGTTTATGTTCAGTCCATCTGGATTGTTGTTTAAGATTATTGTTTCTGCTCCTAGTTCCTGGAAAATAATTGGAGCTACTTTAAATGCAGCACCATTTGCACAGTCTATTACAATCTTTATATGTTTTAAGTTGGATTTTATTGTGTTTTTTGCAAATTCAATATACCTGGATTTAGCATCATGAAGTTTGTATGCTTTGCCTGTTTGTTCTGACTCTGGGAATTTATTATCAAGAATTAATGATTCTATTTTTTTTTCTGTTTTATCTGGAAGTTTTATTCCTTTTTCTGAGAAAAACTTGACTCCATTGTCTTCAGCAGGGTTGTGTGATGCTGTAATCATTATAGAAGCATCTGCATTAAGGTTTTGTGTTAAATGCGCTATAGCTGGTGTTGGTAAAACTCCTACTAACAGCACATCTGCTCCTGAAGAGCATATTCCTGAGGTCAAGGCTGTCTCTAAGATATAGCCTGAGATTCTAGTGTCTTTTCCTATCAGAATCTTTGATTTATGTTTATTTTTGAATGTTAAGGCTGCAGATTTGCCTAATTTGACCATTATTTCAGATGTCATTGGATAAATATTGGCTTTCCCTCTTATACCGTCTGTACCGAATAATTTGTTCATTTTAGCAAAAATTAGTAAAGCTTATATATAAGTGTTACTAAAATATTTATAATAGTATTATAAATTAAATTATAACGGTGTTATTATGTATGTTGTTGATAAAAACAAAGAGAAAGTAGTTTCATTACCTGCTAAGGAATTAGAGTTCAAGAGTATTAGATCTATAAGCAGTAAATTGGCTCAGGATATTTTGAAGGTTATTGGTGAAAAAATAAGTTATCCTAAAGAGATTGCCAAGAAATTAAATGTACATGAGCAGAAAGTATATTATCATGTAAGGAATTTAGAGAAAGCGAAAGTAATTGAAGTAAGTAAAACAGAGGTTGTTTCAGGAGCTGTGGCTAATTTTTATAAATTAGTTAAGCCAAGCTTTGTTGTAAAGTTCAAGGAGTTCCAGGAAACCAGTAAACTGGCTGGTCTGAGTGAAAGACCTAAATCTTTTTTAGAGCCTTTTATTGAGAATGGTAATCTGAATGCTGTTATTATTGTAGGAAGCCCTGATCCTCATGGTCCTGAGAAAGCAAGGAGCAAGGATGGTTATTATGGGATAGATCTTGCTTTGTTTTTAGGAACTTTTTTGAATTATATTCCCAGTTTAAATGTAAGACTAGATACTGAAGCAAGGAAAGAGGATTTAGAGAAGAATCTGATATTGATTGGGGGGCCTGTTGTTAATTCTATTAGTTTAAGAATAAATGATAAATTGCCTGTGAAGTTTATTAAAGAAGATAACTGGAAGATTAAATCGTTTTCTGGGAAAGAGTATTTATCAGATGAAACAGGTGTTATAGTTAAGGTCAAGAATCCGTTTAATCCTAAGAAGAAGTTGTTGTTAGTTGCTGGTAAAAGACATTCTGGGACAAGGGCTGTGATGATTGCTTTTATTAAATATTTTAGTGAAGTGATAAAAGGAAATAAGTTTGATAATAAAATAATGGCTAAGGTTGTTGAAGGTGTTGATTTGGATTCAGATGGAATTGTTGATGATGTTGAGATTTTGGAATAGAGAAACGATATATTTTTAAACTATATTCTAATTTTCAATTATATGAAGTGTGACAACTGCAAAAAGGAAAACCAGTGGCTTGAGATACTAGGTTCTAATTTTATATGTCATAAATGCATAGGTAAGAATAAGATTATGGGATTTATATTAAGGACTAAGATTGATACATTCAAATATATAATCAAAAAGCTGAATACAGACAATTATAATTCTTTTATGGAGATAAAAAGAGAAGATATAGAGAAAGTTGTCAATCTTAGAGAGCAAGGGATATTTCTTAAGACAACCAATGTTGTGAGTATAGATTGATTTTTATGTTATTTATCAGTATAAACAACTTTTACTTTATGTTTGTTTTCTAGTGCTTCTACATAGCAGATGTCAAATATTTCTACATCTAGATTTTCTCTTACTTTTTTTTTAGAATATCTTTTTTTTTTTTTCTTTAATCTTTTTTCCAGTGTTTTTAGATTGCATTTAGTAACATAGCATAAGTCAACATATTTAGAAGGCATATGATGGCTTAAGTGAGAGTCAATAATAACTCCTTTTGGTTTATTAGCTTTAATTTTGTTTAATTCTTTAAGGATTTCTTTGTTTAGTTTTTTTGTGTCAACAACATAGCACTTTTTTTTTTTATCATATCTTCCTCTTAATTTTTTTATTTTTATGAATTTGCTTACATCCAGAACAGGATATTTTAGTTTTTTAGAGATTTTTTTAGAGAAAGTTGTCTTGCCTGTTCCAGGTGTTCCAGTTACAATTATGGTTTTCATTCTTTTCTTAGTTTGTCAAAAACCACCTATCATAGATGGATTTTATTTTTGTATATTATTATTAGCAAGTGGTTTTTGACGCTTAAAATCCAATTCAATTTGGTTTTTGAGCACATAAAATCCCACCTGCTACTTATTTGAATGGGAGTTTATTGTTTCTACAATAAAAAACAGGATTATAGCGAAAATTGCTCCTATGACAAACCATAATGTTATGTTTGACCAGAAAGATGGTTGATTTACAACTGTTTTGATGACTTGCTGTGCTGTTTCGTTTGCAACTGGAGCTTCTAGTGCCATAGCTGCTTCTGGTACTGCTGCCATTATTCTTCCTGATGCTGCTTCATCCATTGCTCTTTCAACAACAGGTGCTGCTTTAGAAAATGTCTGTGTAAATCCATAAATTCCTTTTTGGTAAAGTTTTGAGAAGATTTGAATTCCTCCTGAAACTACAGCCAGGATTAATGCAACTGGAAGAATGGATTTTAATTTAGTTTTTATTCCATGGATTGTTTTTGGAGCTATGATTATATATTTATTAGCTAGTTTGTAGTGTAAGATTTCTTTTCCTTTTTTTGAGTAATGGAATTCTTCTGCTACAATTAAGCCACAGTCCATTAAAGCCTGTAAGTTATAATGTACTGTAGAGATAGGGATATTTAGTTTTTCAGCTAGTTCTGATTCTGTGCTTTCTTTTTCAGCCAGATCATCCAGTATTTTTCTGGAGGTTTCGTTGCTGATGACCTGAGCTAGTTTTTTAGCTTTGTCTTCATTTAATGAAACAAGTAAAAATTTCTCTTTTGCCATAAGGATTAGGATAAAAGTGGTATATAAATAGTTTTTGATAGGTTCTAATTATATTGAAGTTATAACGAAATATTTTTATATCCTTATATTAATCACAACAGTATGCAAAAGACAATTACAGTAAGTTCAAGTAAAAGATTAGAGATGATTGATATAAATAATGAAGTGAAAAAAATAGTGGAAGAAAGCAAAGTTAAGGAAGGGATTTGTAATGTGTTTGTTGCTCATGCTACTGCTGCTATTGCAATTAATGAGAACTATGATCCCAATGTTTGCGAGGATTTTAATGAATGTTTAGCTAAACTGATTCCACAGGGAAAGTGGAGGCATGATTCAGTAGATGGAAATGCTGATGCTCATATTAAGGCTGCAATTGTTGGTCCAAGTGAGACAATCCCAATAAAGAATGGGAAATTGGGGTTAGGTCAATGGCAAAGCCTCATGGTATGTGATTTTGACGGACCAAGACAAAGGGATATAATCATAACTATAATTGGTGAATAAGATGCAATGTGAAATGTGTGGTAAGGATACTAATCTTGTAATAGCTTTGATTGAAGGCACAGAGATGAATGTATGTAATCAATGTGCTCAATTCGGTAAAGTTATAAAAAAGGTTGAACCAGAGCCTAAAAGAAAAAGAAAAGAAAACAAAGAGGATTTGGTTAAAGTAATGAAAGAAGAGTCTAAGAAAGAAGTAATCCAGATAATAACTCCTGATTATGGTAATATAATAAAAAAAGAAAGGGAAGCACTAGGACTAAAACAAGAGGATTTTGCAAAAAAGATTAATGAGAAAATATCATTAATGCATAAAATAGAGATAGGAAGTTTTGAGCCAAGCATTGCTCTAGCAAGAAAGATTGAGAAGTTCTTAAAAATAAAACTTATTGAACATTATGAAGAAGAGCATGGAAAACTGCATAAAGTGGAAGGAAATGGAATGACTATTGGAGATCTAATAAGGTTTAAGAAATAAAAATCTCCAAATATTCTAAAGTGTTAAAATCTTCTAGAACATTATCATTTATTATTACTGTCGGTACTTTATTGACTTCATAGAGTTTTTTTACTGTTTCTAAAGCTATGTTGTTTATGTTTATGTCGAAAGAATATACGTTTATGTTCGGGTGTTTTTTTCTTAAGTAGTTTAATACAAACCCTTGTTCTTCACATCTTTCACAATCTCCAAGGTTTGAATAAAAATATAATACTAGTGTATTGTCTGTGTTACATTCTTTTTTCTGTTTTTTCATAAAAAGCCAATGTCTTAATTCTAATAAGGAATAATAATTTTTTAATCTTATTACATCTTTATTTTTTTTTCCCAGGCTTTGCTCCATGAAATCCAATTTGCCCCCCATTTCATATAATTCTTCAGATAAGGTTGTTGAATTAACGCTTGAGCATGGGTCTTCTGCCAATAATAAGTATTGTAGTTCAATGGCCATTGTGTCTGTCCTAATGTCCTGCTCTAAAGTATTTACTTTGCTTAGTTTGTTGTCACTTATATTGTTGCCAAGCATCAAACCAAATAAAAATATCAGAGTAGTAATTATAAAGACAAGGATATATTTTTTTATATTTATTTTTTTAGCACTCATTTAGATTTTTTTTACCCCAATATACTTTTTTTCCAATGATTTTGTAGATTCCTGAAATAAGCCACCATAATCCGAATAATACTCCATAAAATAATAAGTAGAATATATATGAAAATTTTATTTTTATCTTTTCTTTTGAAATCTTTTTTGCAATATAGACTATTGCTATTCCGAATGCTAAGGATATCAATGCTAATATCAATATAGGAGTTATATAAAGATAAAAACTATCCAATTTGAAATTAAGCAAAGGTAAAAAATCAAATCTTATCTGGTAATAATTTATTAAATGTCGGGATACATTAATAACAAGTCTATATGCGAAATAAAACATTAAAATTATGACTAGAAATACTGAGATAAAAGAGCCTGGAAGGATGAATAGTCCTAAGTTGCCATGTTTTTTTCCAAATAAATGCCTATAAGCATAAGTATTCTGGATAAAGCCTACATACCATCTTATTCTTTGTCTTAAAAGATCTCCGAAGTTTTTTGGGCTTACTGTATAGACAGAAGCTGTTTCACTATTTTCAATAATATATTTTTTTGATTGAATCCTTAATGCTACTTCCTGATCTTCTGCTATATTTTTTTCATCAAAACCCCCATAGGAATCAAAAAAAACCTTCCTATAGATTGAGAAAGGTCCTGGTGTTACATGAATAGAGCCAAGCATTGCAAAAACTTTTCTTAGGAATATTCCCATCAAATATTCTATCATTTGTATCTTTTGTAAGATAGTCTTTGGATTATACACCTTCATAGAAGGTGTGACTGCCATAACTTCATTATCATTAAAATACCCTATAATGCGTTTTAATGCGTTTGGAGCTACAAAAGAATCTGCATCCAAAGCTCCAACTAATTCTCCAGATGATTTTTCTAATCCAAAATTAAGTGCTGTTCCTTTTCCTCCATTTTTTTTTGTATAAACTTTTACATTTTTACTTTCAAACTGTTTTGATATCTTGTAAGTTTTGTCTTTAGAACCGTCATCTACTATAATGATTTCAAGTTTGTCCTTAGGATAATCTAAGTTTAATAATGATTTTATTGTTTTTGCTATTGTTTTTTCTTCGTTATATGCTGGAACTATGATAGAGACAGAGTATATTTTTTTTGGTTTTGGAACTCTTAGTTTGTGTTTGTTCTCATACATAGTTATTAAGAAGAAAATAGAGGTAAATAGTCCAAAGTAAGATGCTATATAAATTAAAATTTCTCCAAAGCTCATTTTAGTTATGTAAATATTGCCATATTTCTATCCCGTTTTTACTATATATGCTTTTAAATGTTTCGTTGTTTCTGAATAAAAAAAGCAGGCCTTGTTTTTCTTTTTTCCAGACAAGGCCTTGTTTCATTTCATTGTCAATATAAATATAATCTATATTATATTTGTCTAGTAGTTCTTTTGCGTCATTTAAATTTTTTGCATAGAATATTTTGTTCAAATCATTGTATCTTTGGTTAGGATCAGGAGCATATCTAAATAAAGAATCCATTACTGTTGCCCTGTTTGCAAAGTGTTCTATCCAAAAACCTCTGCTGTAATGAGATAAAACTACTTCTTCTGTATCAGAGTAAACATCAATGTATTCCAGGCTTTCTTTTATATTCTTGTCTGGCAGAGAGTTAACTTGCCTGTTTGTGTAAGATGTTACTGAGAACAATAATCCTAGGATGATTACAAAGATGCTTAAGTCCCTTATAAATCTGAGTTTCCATCTCATGCTTACTATTTTATAGAAGCCTATGCCTGTAAAGGCTGTTACTATAATTTTAAGATAGATTGTTGATAAAGGGTAGTAAGGAATTGATATTAAAGTTATAAATATTGCAATGTAAATTGGCCATAAATTTTTCTTATACCTTCTTGTGGAGATTATACCTATTACAATTAAAATTATGTTAAAGAATGATAATCCTGCAAAAGAGCCTAAATCAGATATCAGTGTTTGCAGATAGTTTGTTGAGATAAAAGCAATTTTTTGAGGAAAACCATACTTTAAATAAATTTTGAGATAGTATATTACGCTAACCAAGGATGTTAGTGCAATGGTTGTGTAGAATGTTTTTATTTTTTCTTTTTTATACAATGAGTAAGATAAAAGAATTAGTATAGAGATTATAGCTGCTAATATGTTGAATACAGGTATTATGCTGAATATTATGACTGAAAGGATTATGGGATTCTTTTTTTTTTCAGTAAAAAGTAAAAAACCCAGCAACATAAGGAAAATTACCAAAGAGGGTTTATTTAGGGATGTAAATGTGTGTATGAATATTGGTGACAAAATAAGTGTGAGCATTATTAAGAAATTAGTAATTGAGTTTAGTTTAAGTTTTTTAATAAGATAATAAAAGATTATTGTAGAGGAGATGCCTAATATGAATGGAAGGAAGAAAACAGTTCCAATTAATTTGTAGATGAATGCCAGAAAATAATCATAAGGGTCAAATATATATTCCCTTCCACTATAACTTAAAGCATCTGTTTTTATTTCTATGTCTTTAGCAATCCTTAGATAATAATAAGGCTGTTCTCCTATGATCAAAGGGTCTTTGTTGGTATATCTTATGAAGGGTGTGATTGTTAAGACGATTATTGCTAATAGTAACAAGATTACAAATGCGCTCTTTTCATTTTTAATTATTTTTTTTATCATTTATTCACTTATAACGCATAGTGATTTATAGATCTTTATTTTGTTGTCATAAACAAGGTCAAAGCATTTTTCATCTATGTATTTGATTTCTTCAATATCGAATCGATTTTTAGCTCTGTCTGAAAAATAGATGTATTTTATATCATATTTATTCAACAAGTTGATTGCTTCTGTCTCAAAAACAGTCATGTATATCTGTTCTATGTTTGTTACTCTTTGATCTGCATCTTCTATTAATAAAAAATTGGGGTCTGCGATGTTTTTTCTTTCAGCAATTGCAGTTATCATATAGCCTTCCTCAACTGTGGACAATATTACATCCTCTTTGTCTGTGTTCAGTTTTATCCATTCCAATGCTTTAATTTCTTCTGTAGTTACTGATTTTTCTATTGATTCTTTTGCAGAGGTTATAGAAGGAAGGAATGATGTAGTTATTATCAATATGAATAACAGGAAATAAATTAATGGTGTGAATTTATGAAGCTTTGTCTTTTTTAAATAATCAGAGGATAAAATAAAGAATTTTGAGAATAAAATCGTAAGAATAACACTTAGGAATATTAAACCTATTTTTAATTGTATTAACTTTAGCCATAATAGGATTAGCATTGATATTGCAAAAGATATCAATAAATACATTTTTTTATCTTTTTTTCTGAATATATAGTTATAGATTATATAGATGCCGAATATAAAAGGGACTATACCTATGTAGTATATTGCTTCTAAGATATTGAATTCAGTAAAATATTTAGATAATACCTGGAAAGGTATGTTCTGCCATATAACTTGCGGGCCATGAACTAACAAAGGATTTTTGAATACTACCAAAAAAGACCATATAATGATAAAAGTAGAGAAAAGGATTAACTCTAACTCTTCTCTGGTTTGTTTCAGACCTTCTAACCTGACAACAAGTATGTAAAACCCTAATGCAATTATTGATAAAATAGCAGATGGGTGGCTTAATCTTAATAAAGCAAGGGAAGCTATAAAGTAAAAAACATATTTTTTGTTTTCACTAACTTTCATGAAGCATAATAATGTGAAAAAAGTTAATGGAATTATTAAAGTATAAACCGAGATGTTGTTGATTGTTCCTCCAAAAAATATAGGTAGAAAGCCGGATATAAATGCTGTAAATAAAGATGCTTTGTAATCTTTAGTTATATCCAATGATATTGAGTATACAACAAAGACTAATAATGATGCAAAAAGATTGGGGATTATTTTGAAGGCTAGGAAGTTTCCTAGTGTTATCTTAAAAAAAAGCAGCACATAATAATAATGCGGTGGAAATATTAAGTTTCTTCCACCATAGCTTAGATTATCTTTGAATAAAGGTATTACTGCGTTATGTATATGATCTACCTCTCTTATTACAGAATATGCTTCTGTATCAAAATAAGGTGTCTGAAAGGTGTAATATAATCTTATTCCTAATGTTAGTAAGAATATTAAAGCTAGGATTGTGTACTGTTTCTTCATATTGGGATTATAGTGGGTGTTTTATTTAAATATTTTTAGTAAAATATATATAAATGGCAAGGATTTGGTGGTATTATGAAAGTTCCTAGTGGAAGTAGGATATTGGACAGAATGCTGGATGGTGGTTATGATTCTGATATAATCACAACAATATATGGTCCTGCAGGTAGTGGGAAGACTAATTTAGTGTTGCTAGCTTCTATAAATATAGCAAGGAAAGGGAAGAAAGTGATATATGTTGATACTGAAGGCAGTTTTAGTTTAGAAAGGATGAAGCAGATTGCTCTGGATTATAAGAAGTTATTAGGAAGGTTTATTTTTTTGAAGCCAACTAATTTTAAAGAGCAGAAAAAAAGCTTTGAGAGGTTAAAAGAGATAGTTAATGATAAGATTGGTTTGATAGTTGTTGATACAATTGCTATGCTTTATAGACTTGAGTTAGGCAAATCTGAGGGGGTTTATGAAGTCAATAGAGCATTAGGGCAGCAGCTTTCATATTTAGCAGAGATTTCAAGAAAGAAAGATATTCCTGTTTTGGTTACTAATCAAGTTTATGCTGATTTTAAGAATAAAGGCAGAGTGAGTATGGTTGGAGGAGATTTATTGAAGTATAGCAGCAAGTGTCTGATAGAATTACAGATGTTTCATTCAGGTATAAGAAAGGCTATTCTTCGTAAACATAGAAGTTTGAGTGAGAAAGAGATATTGTTTAAAATAGTTGAAGGTGGTATAATCGGTACAAAAGAAAATAAAGGTTTTAAGTTGTTTTAATTAGTTTTGTATTTACTTTTTAGTGATTATTTTAGAAAGATTTATAAATAAGTTGAAAAATGAATTCTATTATGGGTATAAATTTTTTGGTTTCGGGTTCAGAAGAATCTTTTTTGATATATGAAGAACTAAAAAAAAAAATAGAAGTAAGTGGTATGAATTTTCTAATTAAAAATTTAAATAATCCAATGTATATTGAACAGTATATTCATGATAATAAAATTTTGCCTTTGCTTATATGTGGTTCAGGAACAGAGCATGGAGAAACACATAACTTATCACTAAAAATAAAAAAATATTATGATGAAATAGGTTATGATAAATCCGATTTAGTAAAAATAGTCTTTGATCAGCATTTAGATAATATGATGGGTATAGCTCCTTGTGCAACACATATTGGAGATACAAGATCTGAAAAAATCTATTCAAAGATATACAATATAGACTGTAAGGGGGGTTGTAGTTGGTCCTTTGAAGAACTTACAAGGGCAAAATTCGGGTCTAAAGAAGATCCTTCATTAAGCGGGGAACTAAAAGGGAAAAAAATACATATTTCAGTTGATATGGATATATCTTATGGAGATTATATTGACATATACTACAAAAAAGGATTTGTAGATTTATCTGATTTATTGGATTCTATTAGTGAATTAGTTGGTTCTAATGATGTGGTTGCTTTTGATATATGTGGTGTTGCTCCTTTTAATGCTCACGATTCAGAAACAAGATATAGGTTAGTGAATGGTAAATGGAAAAAACACCCAACAGGGCAAATAAACCCTATAAAAGGAGATGATGACCAAGAATATATCATTGGATTAGAACCTAAAGAAAAAAAAGAAATGGCGCCTTCTTTTCATGTGGGTGTTGAACATTATTTTAGGATCATTAGGAAAATTGCTGATGAGTATATTCCAAACTAACCAAAACCGCCTTGTAAACAATAACCGCAGTAATCTATGTTTTTTGGGAAAGCATTACGCATACCATCTTTACTTAGGAAGAAAAGCTTATCTGCCCCAATATATTTTTGTATTTCTTCTATTACTTGGTCTCTAACGCCCTTAGACTTCATGTAGTGATCTGGTGTGTAACCTAATTTATGCAACATCTTTCTGGCAATTAACTCTCTCCTCTTTGTATCAACACCATAATCACACTTATCAATAATTGGAGGTGATGCTATTGCAACATACACCTTACCATGTTCACCAACTGCTTCTTTGATTGCTGCTACTCTCTGTTTTGTGGTGTTTCCTGTTACTATACTATCATCAATTATCAAAACTTCTCTTCCATATAAAACATCGCTTATGGGGATGTGTTTGTCTATTACGCTTTGCTGTCTTAGCTCTTCAGGCATTATGAATGTTCTCGGAAGATATTTGTTCCTTAAAATTGCGTTCTCTAAAGTTATTCCTGAAGCTTGTGAAAATCCGTTTGCAGAAGCTATTCCAGAATCCATCAATGGCACAACTATATCTGGTTTGAATGAGATGTTTTTTTTATTGATTTCTCTATAGAGTTCTGCGCCCAGATTTTTTCTTATAGAATATATTGTTTGCCTTGGGATTTTGTTACCTGACAACTGGATTGAGCTATCATCCCTGCTAAAATAGATATACTCAAAATCACAAAATCTCCATTTAGTTTCTGCAAATTGTCTAAATTTGGGGTTTTCTTCTTTATTGATAGATATCATTTCACCTGGCAATATATCTCTAATGTATTCTATACCTAGTGACCCGAAAGGAGATGTCTCTGAAGATATAACCCATCCATTGCCCTTTTTACCTAAAACAAGAGGCCTGTATCCATGAGGATCCCTAGCTCCAATTATTGTCTCTTCTCCTGTTTTTTTGTTAAGAAAATGTAATGAAAAACAATAAGAACCTTTGAGCTCTTTTAGAGATGCTGCAACTGCGTCTTCCAGATTGTTATTTTTATGTTTTTTTAGCAAAGGGAATAATATTTCAGAATCAGAGTTTGTTTGATAAGTGTAATTTATCCCTTCTTGTTTTAGTCTCTCTTTTAAACCATTTACGCCTTCTACATTATTTATCTGGCCATTGTGAGCTAATGAAACACTATATTCTTCACCATCAATTTTAAGATCTGCTGATATTGGTTGTGCATTTTCAATTATGTTTCCGCCAACTGTTGAATACCTTACATGGCCAACAAGTGTGTCGATTGTTTTGTAATTACCCAATTCCATTAATTCAGGTTTTTTGAATAAATCGTTAACTAAACCCATATCTTTTATAACATTAAGTTTGTATGGCTCTTTTAAGTTATTCAGGTTATTTTCCTTGAAGGATATACCTGCGCTTCCTTGGCCTCTGTGTTGGATATGTGTCAAAGCCCTATAAGACAAAGGTATTGTTCCCCCTATTCCAATCATTGCAAGAACTCCACACTTATGTTGCATATCCTCTAATTCTCCGATAATACCACCCAGTTTAGACAATAAGTTTTTGAACTATATAAATGTTATGAATACATAGTAGTTACAAAATACTATACTCAAAATCAATAATAAGTATTCAATAAATAAATAAAACCGTCTAATAATAAATAAATATGTATCTTGAACAATATTAAGAAATCAATAAAAAATCAATATTATAATAATAAAAGATTAAAAAACGAAAGAAAATAAAAAAAAAACTATTCTTCTGTAAAGTCGTCTATTTTTCCTTTGAAGTCTTTGTCAGATGTTATTACTTGTTTTGATTTTAGGTATTCTCTTGCTAATATCCAGAAAAATAAGCCCAAGGCTTTCTTACCTTTGTTGTTTAATGGAACAACTAAATCAATATAATTTGCCTGGTTGTTTGTGTCGCATAAAGCTACTACAGGGATGCCAACTTTGATTGCGTCCATTATTGCGTTTCTGTCTGGCCATGAATCTGTAACTAAGATTATTTTTGGTTCAATATAGTGGTTTAATTCAGGGTTTGTTAGAATTCCTGGAGGATATCTTCCGGCAAAGAATTTGCATCCTATTATTTTTCCAAAAGCTTTCACTGCTTTCCATCCATTTTCTCTTCTGCTTACTATTAATATATCTTCTGGAGCGTATTGAGCCAGTAAGTTAGCTGCTAATTTTATTCTTTCATCTATTTTTTGTAAGTTTAAAACTGATAAACCATCAGGACGGGTTTTGTAAATAAACTGTTCCATGTATTTTGTCCTGAACTTTGTTCCAATATGGATTCCAGCTTTAAGATATTGGTCTGAAGGTACTAAAAATTTTTCGTCTGCCATTGTTATTGTCTCCGCTGCAGTTATTTTTTGCCTCATGCAGCATTTATAACAACTTTAGCTAGTTGTTATTGTTGGCTTTAGTATGTGAGAATTGTAAATTGTTTATAAATGTGACGGTTTTAGAAACTAGCTAATTCTTCATAAACTGGTCCTTCAGAAGTTAAAGTTGATTTAATTAGTTTGAAATTGGTTATTTCAAAGGTTTTAGGTTCTATGTTTATTTCTTTTATAGATTGTATGAATTCTTCTTTGTCTTTGACGAATTTGACTCTAGCTAAGGTTATATGTGGATGGAATCTTTTCTCTTTTTTGAACAAAGGCTCTAGTTTAGATTCTATCTTTTGCTGTAATTGGATGACTTCTAAATTATCTTCTAATCCAACCCATACAACCCTTATGTAATCTTCTGTTGGGAAAACTCCTAGATTGTTGATCTCAACTGTAAATGGTTTTAGTTTTATTTCAGATAATAGTTGTTTTGTTTTTTCAATTTGTTCTTCAGATGTTTCTCCTAAGAATTTTAAAGTTAAATGGAATGAATCTGTGACTTTTATCTTAGCTAAATCTGTTGATATTTGTTTTTGCAAGTCTTTAAAGTAATGTTCAAGTGGTTTGAATTCTATAGCTATGAATGTCCTCATATATTTTTGAGAAATATTGAAACTATATAAATTATTTCAAAAAAAAAATTTCAAAAAATAAAAAAAAAAACATTAGAATAAAGTCAAAACCTTATCCTTATTTATCTTCTTCTTCGCCAAAGTCTTCTGAATCTTCAGGAGTTTCTTCTGGTTCAGCAGGTTCTTCTGGTTCTTCAGAATCCTGTTCAGCTGGTGCTTCTTCTGATGCTTGAGCACCTTTGCCAACAACTTCTGCAAATCCTACTCTTCTTAACACTTTGGTTATTTTTATCTTTACTTCATCTCCTTCATTAACTCCTGGGACAAACAAGACAAAACCGTCTTTCTTTGCTATTCCGTCTCCTTTTTCTCCTACAGCTTCGATTTTCACGTCTATTTCATCACCGACCTGTACAGGGGGTGAAAATCCTTGTCCCCTAGGTCTGAAACCGTCTCTTTCCATATTTTATCTCACCTTTATTTAATTTATATTTATGTTTCGTGTTTGAGAAAGAGTATTTAAAAGTAT
>CAZSMA010000031.1:6118-15124 GCA_964608065.1 uncultured Methanosarcinales archaeon | reverse complement strand
CCTACGAACGTCAGTGAGTAGGTGCCGAAAATCGAAGATTTTCAAGCATAAAAACAAAAATTTCATACTCACAAATTTCATAGTCATCATATAAATTTTAAAAAAAAATGCATAAACTAAGTAAACTAGCATTAATTGTAGGATTTTTCATAGTTTTATCTAGTGTTGCTTCTGCAGATAATTATCATTGGGAATGTTTAGGTAATGGTGATTCTTTAATAAGATACACATGCCATTCAGATTGCTGTATATTATGTGTTAAAGATGGTTATTCTAGATTATTCAGTTATTGTTATGACAAACCAGCTTGTAGCTGCGGAGGAGGAGGAGGAAGTGGCGGAGAAGTAGACCAAACACCGCCGCAAATTACAGTAAATTCTCCTGAAGACACTTTAAATACGCAAGGACATCTTACTTATTATCCAAACAGAGCAGTTGAATTTGATATAACAGTCAATGAGCCTGTTTCAATATATTATAAAGATAGCGCAGAAGAAAGAAGAGGTTACAGAAGAATTTGCTCTGGTGTTGGATGTGAACATTACAACAGAAAACTTTCTTTTAGAGATGGTTGTCATACTCTAACATTCAAAGCTGTAGATAAAAACCTAAACGAAGGCCATGACCAGGTTACGTTCTGTATAGACTCATTAGCACCAAGAGTTTCAAACACTTATCCAAAAAGCAATCAATATGCTTCAAAAACATTCACAGTTGAATATACTGAAGAAAACACACAAGCAGCCACTTTATATTACAAAGGAGAAAACACACAGTTATTTGATGTTCCATTACAAAACTGCGATTCTGGAAGAAGAGTATCTTGCAATGTAGATGTAAACAATCTGCCAGAAGGTTCTTTAACCTATTATTTCAATATAAAAGATCCTGCTACTTCAACAAATTCAAGGGAAACAACAGTTCTTGTTGATACAACATCTCCTAATTTAATTGTAAACAAGCCAGATACAACTCAAACACTAACATATCCTGCTAGAGTTCCTTTTGATATTACCATAACTGAACCTACAACAGTATCACCTGTAACATTAGGTTATACTGATTTAGAAGATCCAAGATCAACATTCAAACAATTATGCAGCAGAGATTGTGAAGAATACATTAGAGATGTTACATTCAAAGATGGATATCATAGGCTTGTAATCAACGCATCAGATGCAGTAGGAAACATAGATACAGAATTAGTTGAATTCCATGTTGACAGTAAACCACCAAGAATAAGCAAGACATATCCAAGACAAAGCAGCTATGCTAATGGACTGTTCACAGTAGAGTATGACGAATCACAGGTTGATTACGTAACACTGCATTATAAAGGTACAGGGGATTGGATACATGTTGATGTTCCAGGATGTGAATCAGGAAGACAATCATGCTCTATCCAAGTAGACAATCTGCCAGAAGGTACTTTAACATATTATTTCACTGTTGCTGACAAAGCAACCCCTGTTGACTCAAAAGAAACCCAAATATATGTTGATAAAATCTCACCAACTTTAATAGTAAACAAACCAGATCCAATACAGATTGTAACTTATTCAGAATCAAGAGTCCCATTTGATATATTAATAATAGAATCATTAACAGTATCACCTGTAACATTAGGTTATACTGATTTAGAAGATCCAAGATCAACATTCAAAAAATTATGCAGCAGAGATTGTGAAGCCTATAACAAGGAAATCACATTCAGAGATGGATATCATAGAGTTTTAATTGAAGCAAAAGACCAAGCAGGAAACGGAGACGAAGAAACAGTTGAATTTTATGTAGACAGCAGAGATCCTAGAATAAAAAGAATAGAGCCGAGAGCAGGAAAATATGGCAATGGAAACTTCACAGTTCAATATCAAGAAGATGCTTTAGTCTTAGTCACATTATATTATACACAAGATGGTGAACAAGGAGAAGCTTCTACAACAGAATGTGAATCTGGAAGCAGCCAATACTGCAGCATTTTTGTCCAAGGGTTAGATGATGGTCCTTTAACTTATTATTTTGCTTTAACAGATAAAGCAGAAACAACTGTTCTTTCAAAAGAATATGATATTACAATAGACACAACTGTTCCAGAATTTGACATGTTTAGTCCAGTTACTGGAGAAAATTATGATAGAAGAGTTCCTTTTAATATCATAGAATTAGATGAAAAAGTAACTCTAGAATATATTGATCATGAATCTACAAGACCAAGATTCACAAGATTATGCTCAAATTGTGATAGCTATGTCAGAGAAAGACCTTTCAGGTCTGGCCCTCATGATTTAACCATAAGAGCCACAGATATAGCTGGGAACACCTTCCAAGAAGATGTTCAATTTAATATAAATTAAAAAGGTGATTAAAAAATGAAAAAAACGGTGATATATTTAATTTCTTTAGTAGTTTTAATACAATTAGTATTAGCATCTCAATGCTCTGATGGCATTGACAACGATGGAGACAATCTAAACGACACTATGGATCCAGGTTGTTATGACACAGGAAGCTATGATGCAAATGATGATAACGAAACAGACACATTACCTGTCTGTTCCAACAATTTTGATGACGACCACGATGGAGATACTGACTCGGATGACTGGGGTTGTTACACTACATCTGGAGATTATAATCCAAATGACAGTTCTGAAGCAAACCCAGCATGTTCAGACGGAATTGATAATGATGGAGACAATAAAAAAGATTCACAAGATTATGGATGTTACACAGAATCAGGATCATATAAAGCATATGATAATGATGAAACAAACCCACAATGCTCAGATGAAGCAGATAATGATGGTGATTGTGTAACAGATTATCCAGCAGACCCTGGATGTAATTCTGTCTATGACAATTCAGAATCACCTAATCCAATAGGCTCTCTTGTAATATGTACAGAAGAATTTGCGCCATTAATCTGGATGTGTGATTCAAGAACTTTAGCAGATGACAGCGTAGAACCAGGTAGAAACGGAGCTAGTTTAGCTGAAAGAGTTAACAATTATGCTTTTGAAGGAGAACAGATTGCATGGAAAATATTAATTATGGACAAAAATGGTATTGAAAAAATACAAGATGTCTATGCAACAATTGGCCCATATCAAGGCATTGGAAATGATATTGAAGTAAATTGTGATGAAACAACCGTTGCAGGCGCAATAGCAGACAGTTGTAACGCAAGAATTGGTGAAGAACTGTTATCAGGTACAGCATTTGACCCAAACACACAGAGATACTACACATGTACATTCACAGTTGAAACACCTGCTTCAATGGATGGAAAATACTTCCTAACAGCAGAAGTTACTGACTTAGACGGATTAAGCAATATCATGGATGAGAACGAATACTGGTATTTTAATCCAACAATTGCTTTAAATGTTAAAGGACAACTTAACTTTGGTGTTGTAAGACCTGGAACTGTTGCTTACTCAGACACTTTATTGGTTGAGAATGATGCAACACCTGGCTCAGGTGTTTTAATGGATATGTTTATCTCAGGAACAGATTTAACTGATCCAACATCATCTGGAGCAATGTGTCCAACTAGTAACAGAATTAAAATCAGTGATGAATCATTTGGAGGAGCAAACGGACCAGCAACTTCAGCACACGGTACATGTGATATAGACATGACCAAAGATGCAGCAGACCACTTGTGTTATTTTGCATCAAACGGAGCTTACTCCACTCAAAACGACGGAAGAAAAGACAATGAAGGCTATGTACCTATTCATTATGGTACTGCATTCACAACAAACTTCTATAATGACGCAGAAATAATTGCAACTAGCAGTAAGATAAATCTTGGCGGTGTGGACTATTTCGCAGGAAACATCTTATCACCACAAGCTGATATAGCAATTACATTTAAGCTTGGATTACCAGAACCATGTAATGGCGACTTTACAGACGGAGACATATACTTCTGGGGAGAAGCTATTTAGTTTTTTTTTTTTATTTTTTTATTTTCATTAATTCAAAAAAGAAGTGATAACATTAACTAATAGGGTGATAGGGGGTATTTACAGTGAAAAATTTATTTTTTATTTTTATATTAATTTTAATAACATTAAGTACAATTGTAATTGCATTATGTAGCGACGTAAAAATTGATGATAGTTATACTGGTTCTATAAATGGAATTAAGGTCAGAAACGATTCTTTAGATATAACAGATGACCCGGCTTATTTAATTATTGGAGAAGAATATAAAATTAAATCTAAGATAAAGAATATTGGAGACTTTGACGAATCTAATTTAAAATATTTACTTTCGATACAATCACCAACTGGAACAATTATAAAAACATTCCCTCATTCTACAAGTAGTCTTACAGTTGGTGACTCAAAATACATGCCTTCTGGTTGGGATTATTGGGATACAACAGGTCTAACAACTGGAGCTTATAAATTAATTGCAAATATTTCTATCACACCAATAGAATGCAACTACTCTAATAATGAAAGAAATAGAATAATAATACTTGACAATGATGATGATAATGATGGAATAGTCAACACATTAGACAAATGCCCAAACTCTAGAGCTGGAGAACCAGTTGACCAAGACGGCTGCGATCCTTTCCAATTCTGCGAACCATTTTATTGCAGCATGAACTGCTTCTCTGCTGACTGGAAAAACAACGAAGGAACTAATCCAAATGATTGCATTGTAGTAATAATTTTAAGAGCAGGAACTTACGAACCAAGATGCGTTCCTTTAACATGTATAGATTAATTTTCTTTTTTTTTTTTTTTTAAATTTCTAATAATCTTAATAACAGCACAATTAGTTACACAAAAACGTAACATTTAGATACTATTTGTTACATTCTAATGTAACAAGATGTCCCAAAAATTGTGAAAACAATTTTTAAGGACATTTAAAACAGGATGTGTTTTAAATGGAAATAAGAAAATTAAACGAATGGAATCCTTGGTGGGAAAATAAAGAATTAAGAGGGAAACACAGACCTAAATACAACTATTTAGTTAATCCAATAATTTAATTACTCTTTTCTTTATCTTATTTGGATAATTATTAAGATAGTTATTAATTTTTTTTATATTCACATTCTTTCTTATATTTTTAATAGCCTCTTGGCTTAATTTTTCGTTAAAATATACCATATCTATAAAAGTTTTCTCCACATCAGAATATGGAAGATAAATACCTCCGTCATCATAGTGTTGAAAACCAAAGCAATACTTTTTGTCCATTCTCCTTATCAGCGCATTCACTCCTATAATTTGTCTTATGCCTTGCCTGACTTTTCTTGTCGTGATTATTATTGGAATAGACTCCTGTTCCCATAAATTATGGAAACTTAAAGCATCTTGCAGACCTAGATAAGCTGGTTTAAAGCAATATACTGCTAAGGAAGGATCTTCATGAGAGGTATAAAAGCCCTTTGCAATTTTCTTTATCTTTCCTTTTAAGATAAGGTTCCTTATCACTTTTTTTGTGTATTTTTTTTTTTTTACTATCCTTTCGATAGAAGAATAATTAACCACAGCGCTCTTTCTAAACAAATTCCCAATTGTTTTTAAGTATTTTTTCTTTCCCATTTTAGATATAGTGCTTTATATAATCCAACATTCTTTTTGAATCAGGAGCTATCCCGTCAAAAATAAGGATTTTAAGATCATTCTCATCAATAGGGCTCTTAAAAAGTTTTACAAACTTGATTAGTTTTTGTTTTATATTCTCTTTGTCTTTAACATATCTCAACAAGAAAAATATATCATACATATCGCGAATCTTTAATCTGCTATTGTAAGCGTCAATCTTTTCCTTAATTAATTCTTCTGCGTTTAGAGTATATACTGTAATAAAATTTCCATCTGCATTCTCATATTCCCTAAGCACACTTCCTTTATATGTTTTAAATATTGCTTCAAATCTAACATATGTCCTATTTAACTTCAAGTTTGAAAACAAGCTATTTTCTTTTATTTTTTTTTTCTCTATAATAAAACCTTTTTTCTCCAAATTAAAGAAAAAATTTTCTAGCTTTCTCTTATCCTTAAGTATATACGCATCAATATCCTCTGAAAACCTATTTCCTTTGTAGCATCTCCAAATAGAAGTGCCTCCATGAATGACTGCCTTGTCAAAAATTTTATAAAGTTCTTCAACTATCAAATCTTGGGTCTTTGCTATTTCCCTATACCTTTCTTTTTTCAATTTCAATGCTAAAGGTATCATTTTTTACAATAAACCTAAGTTACCCATATAGGTAACCTACGTTTATTTATAAATCTTTCTGTTTTTTTTTTTTAAAAAAACCGAAAAGTTTATAAATAACTGGTTACCTATTAGGTAACTATGATATATGAAATCCCCCAATATGGTTTGAAGGCATATGCATTTTTTTTTTTCTCCCATGGCACTAAAGAAAGCTTTAAGCAGTCTGAATTAGATTGGATAGTAAGCCCAAGTATGAAGAAGAAGATTTTTGCATTATTGTTAAAAGCAGGATGGATAAGAAAAGAAACAAGAAATTCTTATAAGTGTATATCTCCTGAAAAGGCAATAAAAGGATTATTGCAGTTTAAAGTTCCTGAATTAATCAAGGAATCCAAAAGACCATATGCTTTTACAAATTTGTCTGCTGTAGAGATATGGTCTGACTTTTCTTATGTGCAAAGAGGTATTGAAAAATCACCTTATTTTATCAAAGTATTAAAAAAAGATATTAAATACTGGAAAATGTTTTTTAACCAAAGAAATATCCCAAACTATATCAACAAAGGTTCCACAATAGGGGAGTATGTAATTTTAATCCCTATAAAGAAAATTAAAGCTGTTGAAAAAGAAGGGTATAAGGTAGAGCCATTAAAGCAAACTTTAAAAATTGCAAAAAGCAATGAAATGTTTGCTTATGCATATAAGTATATGGAGGAAAAATATGCTGCAGCTTAGGGAAAAGGAGATCTTTGAAACATTAAAAAGGATAAAGAAGTTTGATTTTGTAGTAATTGGAGGTTATGCAGTAAATGCTTATGCCTTACCAAGATTTTCTGTTGACTGTGATATTGTTATAATGGAAAAAAACAAAGCAATTCAAAAATCGCTGCAGGAACAGGGATATAAACTAATAGAAGCTGAAAAAGTTAATACTCCTTACAAAGGAGAATTCTTACGATATGAGAAAAAGATTGGAGAAATTGAAGTGGCTATAGACATATTAGTCAAGGAGATTCTTGACAGGCAGACTAATACAACATTTACTGCAGATTGGATTTTTAAGAATTCTTCCTTAAGACTCCTTAAAGGAAAGACAATTACAGAAGAGTTGAAACTTAGGATTATAGATATTGATGCTCTAATAGTAATAAAATTTATTAGTTGCAGAAACACAGACATAAGAGATATTTTCATGTTGATGCCAAAAGCAAAAATAAAAGACTGGATAAAGGAGGAGATTTCTAAAAAATATGATTTTAAAGAAAGATTTTCTAAAGTAAAGGACAAAATTACTTCTTCAAAATTTAAAGACGACTTACAAGGAGTCTATGGATACATAGATCCTATAATTTTCGAGAAGCATAAGAAATCTATTTTAAGATTGGAATGATAAGGTAAATACGGAATTCTTAGAGCTCCCTCATACTTTTTTTATTTTTTTTTTTTTTATTAAAATAAAATTTAAATAGAGATATCAATCACTTTGAACTCTTTATGATATCATCTGTTTCTAAAGCTAATTCATTTGCCTCTTTTATAAAATTGTCTAATTCTCCATCTTTTAGTTTATGTGTTTTTTCCCTTGCATAGGGACCATGTTCTGCCATTTGTTTCAAATTGTGAAGTCTTTTATGGCTTTCTGAATAGTCTTTTTTGAGTATCCCCAACTCATAGTACCTCTTAAAAATAACTGTTTTTCTCTTGTGTTCTTTTTCTGGCCTTTGATTTTTTAAATCTTTTATCGCGTCTATACAATTTTCATAAATGTTTAGCAGTTTTGGTAAGGCATCTCTTTCTTTACTTTTTTCTATATTTTTCAAATCCTCCTGAACTAACTTATATGATTTCTTTGCCCTATCCAATGCATCAGACATATTTCATCACCATCTCCTTAAAATTATCCCTTGTTGTCTTATTATAATCTTCTACTATATCAGGAAATTTTTTTTTTGCTTTAATCAAAGTATCTTTTTTAGATACCGGTATTTCATTATTTTTGATTAATTCAAATCTTGCTTTTGCAATTAGAAACGTTTTAAAGTTCTCTAAGGCATATCTAAAATGTTTGTTTTTATACTCAATAAAAACAGAATCCTGAAAATCTTTTAATAACCCTTCTCGCTGCAATAAAACCTTTTTACCCACTTTAGGGATTGGTTTAAGTAATAATGAATAAAATGTATCATTATTATCATAGTATATTATATGGCACTTCAGAATTGAAAGAAGAAAATCATCCCCATCTATAAAATCTTGATTTATTTCTTTAGTGTCTTTTATGATTGTATGACCTTCGAAAGGTATTGAAGAAAAATCAATTTTTTTTTTCACAATTATAAGTAAATCAATATCGCTTTTTTTATCAAAATCACCAACCGCAACAGAACCAAAAACAACAATTGAGCGGATATATTTCTCATAGCTTAATAATAACTTGTCCTTAAAGCTTTCAATTGTTGCTGAAACATCTGGTGAGAGTTTAAGTATTTTTTCAGCATCAATAACCTTTTTTATGCTTTGTGTATAAATATTGCTCAAATCCACTCTATTTTCGGCTTTTATAATCAGTTTTTTTTTTTTTAAGAAAGCCATGGTTTTGTACAGCTTAGGCACACTTAACCTAGTTTCTTTTGAAAGATCCTTGATTGAATACTCTTTATAGTAATGATTAATCAAATGCTTAAACACTTTCATATCATTAGATTTTATTATCATTTTTAGATAATTTATTATCTATTTTAGATAATTTGTTATACATAATATATAAACTTTTTGGTTTACACAAGGGGAACTCGATTTTTCCTTTT
>CAZSMA010000031.1:0-6018 GCA_964608065.1 uncultured Methanosarcinales archaeon | reverse complement strand
TAAAATGAAAATAAAAAAAATAGCTTTACTTCTGTTAGTTAGTTTAATATTTATTGGAACAGCATTTGCTCTTGCAGGACCAGGTGAGAGGTGCGAAAGGCCTGCTGACTGTGAAAGCCGCATTTGCTATTACCACAAATGTTTTGCAGCTCCAGGAACAAACTGCTCAGATGATGCTTCAATCTGCTCAGGCTCATATACTAATGTTATGAAATGCGTAGATGGAGAATGCTGCGGACGTCATGCTTATCCTTGTGAAAACGACGTTGATGATCCTGATAGATACAGTGATGTTTGCTGTGAAGGATTTCACTGCCACATAGACACCGGTTTTGGATATAATTTCTGTGAAGGAGACCATGTAGCAGAATGTGGTGATGAAAGAATTAACCAGGAAAGTGAGGAATGCGATACTCTCGATACCTGTCAAGATAATTCATGCTCTAAAACATACTCAGATTATTGTTATAATCATAATTTAGTTGAATATGATAGTGACAAGAAAAAGGATTCAACTACAATAACAGACTCGTGCAGTAATACTTGCTTAGGTGACTGCACATGCCAGGATTGTGAAACAGATTGCAGCGCGCCTTCAAAAAGCTCATACTGTGTAGCAGATGTTTGCGGAGCAACTTGCGCTGTTAATGCAGATTGTAACGATGGCAATCCTAATACTTTAGACACATGCAATTTAAACACATGCTCATGCGAGCATGAAACTCAGCCTTACTGTGGAGATGGAAATGTTGGAGCAGGAGAAACATGTGAACCACCGTTCTCAATGATTGGTTGGAATAACAATTTTTTCTGTACTCAAACAACTGAAGAATGTTTAGGAAACAAATTAGGCACAAGAGATTCAAAAGGTAACTGCAATTCTTTATGCGGTTGCACTTATGATACTTTCAATTACCAATGTGTAGAAGGAGAATGTGGAGCACAATGTGATTCAAATGGTGATTGTGAAGATAATTCTTGCTCTGAAACATATAATGATGCTTGTGTTGGAAAAAAATTAAAAGATTATAATGGAGACAAAATAGAAAATTCAAAAACAGTTACAGATTCTTGTGATAATACATGTGAAAATGATTGCACATGTACAGATTGTAATACTGATTGCTCAGCTACTCCACAAACTTATTGTGTAAACGATGTTTGTGGTGCAGGTTGTGATAGTAATGATGATTGTACAGAAGGACAAACCTGTAATCTACAAACCTGTGGATGTGAAGGTTCATATTGTGGAGATGGTAACATAGATACAGGAGAAGAATGTGATGATGGTAATAATGTAAATGGAGATGGATGCAGTTCTGATTGTAAAAAACCAGACACATGTAATGCTGTATGTACAGCAGCTATAGGCTGTGATGGTAGTTATACTTGCTCATCAAATCATTGCAGAAATCCAAGCTGTACATCTGAAACAGACTGTACTTGCGCAACACCAACATGTGGAGATGGCAATGTAGATGCAGGAGAAACATGCGAACCACCCTTCCCAATGGCAGGTTATGTAAATAACCCTTATTGTACACAATCAACAAGCGATTGTTCTGGAAATAAATTAGGAACAAGAGATTCAAAAGGTAATTGTGGCAGTGGCTGTGCTTGTGATTATGATGATTTCTCATACCAATGTATAAAAAATTACTGTGGGGCAACATGTGCTGTAGATGCAGATTGTGATGATAGCAATGTTCACACAACAGACACATGTAACTTAAACACTTGCGGTTGTGAATACGAAACACAACCATATTGTGGAGACGGAATAATCAATTTATTAGATCAGTGTGAATCACCTAACACTTTTGACAATCCTTACTGTACACAGTCAACAACAGACTGTCAAAATAATAAACTAGGAACTCGTGATTCAAAAGGTAATTGCGATGCAGTTTGTGGTTGTACTTATGACCTATTCAATTATCAATGTGTTCTAGGTCAATGCGGAGCAACTTGCGACTCAAATGATGATTGTTCGCCAAATGCTTGTGCAACAACTTATCTTGATTCATGTAGTGGAACTAAATTAGTTGATTATAATAACAACAATATCTTAGATCCGCACAATGTAACAAATACATGCGACAACACATGTGAATCTGATTGTGGATGTACAGATTGTACACCTGATTGCTCAGCAACACCAACAACACACTGTGTAAAAGGAGTTTGCGGTGCAGCATGCGCAGTTGACTTAGATTGTGATGATCAAGATGACACAACTATTGATACATGTAATCTAAACAGCTGTGGGTGTGAAAATAATAAAACATTTTGCCATGATGTCGCAATAGACGGAACCTACACAGTAAATGGAATCAATGTTAATGGTTACTCAGCTGATCCAGCTTATTTAGTCATAGGAAATACATATGAAATAAAATCAAAAGGAACTAATGAAGGAGACTTTAATGAAACAGTCCACTTTGAAATTGCTATTATTGATCCAACTACTGCTACAATTCAATCATGGACTCATGATTACAGCCTAGCTATTGCTCAATCAAAATATATCCCAAGTTCTGGATGGAAAAGCTGGGATACAACAGGATTATCAGCAGGAAATTATACAATAATTGCAAATGCATCAATCACGCCAACTGAATGTGATTACACTGATAATGAAAAACAAAGGATTGTTATCTTAGCTGAATGCATAGATAACGATAACTGTAATCATTTAGATAACGATTATTGTACTGGAGATAATATAACTCATGATGAAGGAATATGTGTAAACCTTGCATGTACAGTTCAAACTACAAATATAAAAGACTGTAATGATGGATTATATTGTAATGGAACAGAAACCTGCAGTGCTGCAGCTTGTGTTCCAGGAACTCCAATTGACTGTGATGATGGTTTATGGTGTACAATAAATGATAGATGTGATGAACCTACAGACTCTTGCTTATATGATAATAAGGATTGTTCAGGAAATAACATTACAAGTATTGAAATGTGTCTTTATGACCCAGACGCAATCCCATATACATGGGATTTCAGAACAGAATTCACCTCTGTCTGTGATGAAGCTAATGATTTATGTACAGAAGGAAATGAAAACATAACTCATGAATGTGATGTTGCTCAATGTGGAGCAGAATGCGAACAAGATGCTGATTGCAATAACAACACATGTATATCAACATTTAATGATTATTGTAACTCCACTAAATTAGTAGAATATAACATTAACAGCATTTTAGACAACACAACTGTTACAAACTCATGTACTAATACTTGTGAAGGCAATTGTTCATGTACAAATTGCCAGCCAACTTGTGATACACCTCCAATAAACACACTTTGTGTACCAGGACTTTGTGGTGCAGAATGTAATGATAATAACAATATCACTAATGACCAATGTACTAACGAATGTATGTGGACTTATTGCGGTGATAATATTATCCAAGCTCCAAACGGATACAATCAAACTGAAGAATGCGATGATGCAAATACAAACAACACAGATTCTTGCTTAACTAATTGTACTTTGCCAACTTGTGGAGATGGTTACATCTGGGTTGGTCATGAGGATTGTGATGACGGAAACAATATTCCAAACGATGGATGTGAAAATGATTGTACTTTAACTCCAACTTGTCCTGAACAAGCCAGAGTCAAGATTGACTTTGATAAAGTGCATAACTACAATATTACAGATATATCAGGAAAAACATTTGCAAGAACATATGTTGGCCCTGATAAGATAATTTATGGAGATAACACCTACATTGACTTAGTAAACAACACTGATAAATTCATCTTAGATGAATCATTAGTTGAAGACGTAAATGGATTAGCTCTGGAAAGAGGCCAAGGCTGGATTAGAATTGTTTTACACGGAAATAATTCAGGTAATGGCAATGTTGAAGTTGTTGATGCATCTGTAATATTTGAAAACGCATTCATAACAGGATTTAATGACGATTCAACTAATAGTAATGCATTAGAAAACCAAGGAGACGGAATCTACTCAAACTACACAACTCCAGACTCTGATCAGGATGAAGTTTTCCCAAACAACAACACAAACAAAGCAGACGCTTACATAAGAGCTGCTATAGATGACGATGGATTCATCCTATACTATGAATGCGGAGAACTTTGCGGTAATAATGTTATTGATGCAGGAGAAGAATGCGATGATGGCAATAGCATAGATGATGATGATTGCTCAAATGATTGTAAGGACGTTTATGAATGTAATGATAAAAAAGACAATGACTGCGATGGATTAATTGATTATCCTGATGATCCATTTTGTTTAAGCCCAGAAGATGATCAGGAACTAGGAAACACACAATGTGATGATTGTATTGACAATGATGATGATGGATTAATGGACTTCAATGATCCAGGATGTAAAACTACAATATTTGACAACAGTGAATACAATAGCATATCTTATGATTGTGCAGATGGTGTTGACAACGATGGAGATGGAAATATAGACAGAAATGATCCAGGATGTTACACTGCTGGAAAATACGTTGCAAGAGACAGCAATGAAAAAGATAGATATGCTGAATGCAGAGATTACTTCGATAACGACGGAGACGGATTAGTTGACTTAGCTGATCCAGACTGTGATGATAAATACGACACTACAGAATAATTTTTTTTTCTTTTTTCTTTTTTTCTTTTTAAATTTTATTGCAAACCGACCTAACTTAACATTGTTAATCTTATCTTAAAAATATCATTCTATGTTCTAGATTAGCGGATTTACTTTTGTTGAGCTAAGAGAATAAAGTGCAATTTCTATTTTATCCAGCACAAAGTGCTGTCTCATTAGGTAATCCGGAGGGTATCAGTTTAGAAACCGAAATCTTTATATATTATTGGTTCATATTTGGTATATATGGTTCAAAAAAGAAACAATTTGGAACTGGATATTATAGAATTATTGTTAAAATCTGATAACTATATTAGAGGTATTGCTAAGAAGCTGGACGAATCTCATTCAACTATTTTAAGGAAGCTCAATAATCTTAAGAAAGAGAATGTTATTGATTCTAGGAAAGAGGGAAAGAATAAGATCTTTTTTCTAAAAAAAAACATAACTTCGCGCACTTATATTTTACAGGCAGAATCACATAAATTAGCAAAGCTGTTGAGAAACCATCCTGAATTCAGTATTGTCTTTGAGGAGATTCTGAAAAAGACATACGAGAAGTTAATCATTCTTTTTGGTTCTTATGCAAAAGGATTAGCTAAAAAGGATAGCGATATTGATATTTACATTGAAACTAAAAGCAGAAATGTTAAAAAATCGGTTGAGGATATACACTCCAAAATTAGTGTTAAGATTGGTACTTTTGATATTAAATCTCCATTAATCAAAGAAATTATAAAAGATCACATAATCATTAGAGGAATTGAGGTGTTTTATGACAAACAAATTTCTGAATAAGCTGAAAAAAAGAGGAAAAGCTGGAGTTGGTTGAATCATCCGAAGAGATTCAAGACTCTTATTCAGAAAAAGTCTGCCAATTGTTTGAAATCTGCAAAATTGCTATTACAAAATAATCTATATGAAAGTTCCATTGGCATGTCTTACTATGTTATGTATAATCTTCTTACTGCTTTGTTATTTAGGGTATGAATCAAATGCGAGAATCATGGCGGATCAATTTTATTGCTTAAATTATTATTTGAAGAGAATGAGTTGTTCAAACTTATTTCAGACGCAAAAAAAGGAAAGAATTGACGAGCAATATTATGTAACAACAGATAAAGATGAAATTACAAAAGAGATTGCTGAGGAATTGTTAAATGATGCAGAAGAGTTTGTTTTGAAAATGAAACTCGTTATTAAGAATTTGAATAATGATTATATTGATGAAGTAAGGGGAAAGTTTGAAATTATTTAGTCGCCGTTTTCCAGAGCAATTCAAACTGTTTTTTTTTTTTTTTTTTTTTTTCTTTTTTTCCAAAAAATTCTTTTTTTTTTTTTTTTTTAAAAATAAAAAAAAAAAAGTTAAAAAAAAAGAA
>CAZSMA010000030.1:0-15757 GCA_964608065.1 uncultured Methanosarcinales archaeon | reverse complement strand
AAATTAAAAAAATTAGAAGAAAAAGAGATAATAATACATTACAGAATTGGGATTGATTTAAACAAATTAGGATTAGAACTGTACAAAGCAATAATCAGATTAGACAGATACACAAAAGAAGATGAACAAAAACTCTTAGAATATATTTCACGCTTGCCAAATGTCCATTACTATATCAGAAACATCTGGCAAATAGAACCAGAACTTGTTGTAAGTTCTTATCAGGAATATTACAAAATCATAGAAGACCTAAAAAAAAGCTTCCCATACGTAATCAGAACAGTAGACTCAGTTCTAATGATAACAGATGAATGGACACCAGGTTTCAGAAACCTATTACATTTAGAACAAGATAAACCACAACCTTAATAAATTCAACAATTTTAATTAAATCAAAAAGAGGTGAATAATGGAACCATTACTCTATTTAACATACATAGCAGTAATCCTTCTTATTGGAATCATATGCACCTCTCTATCTCGCTATCTAAAAATATCAAATATATTACTATTACTTCTGGTAGGAATAGCATTAAACAAAGTGCAATACAAAGGAGAATCTTTAATACATTTCCCAGGAATATTCCTTACTTCAATAGCAATCTTAGCATTAGTAATGATTGTATTTGATGCAGCCTCCAGATTTAAGATAAAAGAATTTGACACATTCTCTATAAGGGCTCTAAGACTTACAGGAATATTCCTTTTACTAAACTTAGTCTTTCTTTCTATATTCACAGCCTATGTCTTCAAAATATCCTCTATCTTAATTGTTGTTTTATTCTCAGCATTAATGTCAGGCACATCACCAGATGCAGTATTAGCAATGTTTCAGGAATCAAAAAACAGAATTGCAAAAATGCTGGAAATAGAATCAATTCTAAACACACCTTTAATTGTGCTAATACCTTTCATAATTGTTGACTTAATCCAATCAACAAAACAAGGTATCAATGTCTCAGAAGTTTCATTGTTTATGCAGCAGTTTGGTCCATTCCTCCAGCAATTTGTTTCAGGCATAGGAGCAGGAATCCTTGTTGGAATCATAGTATTCAAAGTAATGAGGAAAAAATACTCAGCTACTTTGTCACCATTAGCAATCATAACAGCAGCATTGCTAACTTACATCTTAGCAGAAAACTTAGGTGGAAACGGAGTTTTAGCAGTAACTGTCATGGGTGTTATGTTTGGCTCATTCTATGTAAAAGAGAAAGCTCAATTACATGAATTCTCTTCAATGTTTGCAAACTCTTTAGAAATCTTAGTCTTTGTTTTAATAGGATTATTAATTGACTTTCCATTAAGCTCAGACTTCATCATTAAATCTATTTTTTTATTCATCATATTCATAATAATCCGATTCTTAGCAATAATGCTTAACTTCTCTCACTCAGACTTCACTTTAAAAGAAAAAATATTCATGAGTCTTAATGTCCAGAAAGGAATTGCAGTTGCAGTAGTTGCATTCACTTTATCAATGCTATTCCTGGATAAAACAAGCGCTTTATTCACATCCCCTGATTTAACAACAATACTTAATCTGACTTTAGCATTCTTACTATATTCAATAATAATCTCTACTGTTGTAGTTAAACTATCTAAATTCTTCATTGGAGTAGAGGTCAAACAGGAAAAATGATCTATCTCGGACCAGCAGGTGTTGGTGGAGAATCACTGCAGGGCTTAAAACATATCAAAGAATTAGGCCTTAATGCAGTTGAAATAGAATTTGTCAGACAAGTCTATATGACAAATGAATCAGCAAAAACAACAGGTAATTTAATAAAAAAACTAAAATTAAAAACAAGTATACACGCACCATTCTTCATCAACTTAGCTTCTGATGAAAAATCTAAAATCTATGCTTCTATAAACAGAATCTTGCAATCCTGTGAAAGAGGCCATCATTTAGGAGCAGATTACATTGTATTTCACCCAGGCTTCTATGGAAAAAGAACAAAACAAGAAACATACGAGCTAATAAAAAATTACATCCTAGCAATAAAAAAAAAAATAAAAGAGAAAAAATGGAATGTAAAACTAGCTCCAGAAACAACAGGAAAAATCAATGTATTTGGAAATCTAGATGAAACTTTGCAGTTAGTCAAAGACACTAAATGCCATTTTACTATTGACTTTGCACATATGAAAGCAAGAAACCTTGGCAAAATCAACTATGAAGAAATATTTGATAAAATAAAACACTTTAAACACATTCATGCTCATTTCTCAGGAATAGAATGGACAACTAAAGGTGAAAAAAAGCATATTCTAACAGATATGGATGAAACCAAACTTCTGCTTAAAGAACTCTTGAAAAGAAAAACAAACATAACTATTATAAACGAAAGCCCAGATCCATTAGGAGATACATTAAAGACAAAAGAACTATTACAAAATTTAAAATGAAAACAATCTTAGACACAAACTTTGTATTAATTCCAGCACAGTTCAAAGTAGATATTTACTCAGAATTAGCAAATAACCAGCTTTACATCTTAGATAAAACAATAGATGAACTAAAATCAATAATAAAATTTCAATCTTTAAAGCATAAAAAAGCAGCTAAACTTGCTTTATCTTTAATAAAAGCAAACAAAGTAAAAATCATAAAAACAAATTCTAACTTACATACAGATGATTCAATCCTTGAAACAGCAAAAAAACTAAAATATGCAGTAGCAACACAAGACAAAGCCTTAAAACAAAAACTAAAGAAAAACAAAGTAAAAATCATAACATTAAGACAAAAAAAATACTTAACACAACCTTAAGAGAAACCTTTAAATAGGACTACTTTAACCCACACTAATAAAATGTTTTATAGAGTAAAACTACAAGACCATATCAGAGTTCCGCCAAGCTTATTTGGTTTAAAACCAGAGGAAGCTATATTACAAAGAATAAGGAAAAAATATGATGGATACATCTCTCAGGAACTAGGTATTGTTATAGACGTGTCTAAAGTAAATAACATAGGTGAAGGCATAATAATTCCAAGCGATGGAGCTTCATACTATGACACTAAATTTGAACTATTAACATTCAAGCCTGAACTTCAGGAAGTTGTTTTAGGAAGAATAAAAGACATAGCTGATTTCGGAGCTTTCATAGTTCTAGGCCCTACAGAAGGAATGATCCACATATCACAAACAATGGATGACTATGTCAGCTTTGGAAAAGACAAAGTCTTATTAGGAAAAGAATCAAAAAGGACATTAAAAGTCAATGATATATGCAGAGCAAGAATAATAGCAGTTTCATTCAAAGACATTACTAATCCAAAATTAGGCCTTACAATGAGGCAGCCTCGTTTAGGAAAATTAGAATGGATACAAGAATCTGAAAAGAAAAAAGAAAACAAAGAAAAACCAAAAGAGAAAAAGAAAAAACGAAAATAATAAATTATTTTCAATGCACTGGAAAATCAAAGATTTTCGGTGTCCTGGGAATCTTTGATTCCCATGATAAAAATTCCGGAGGAATTTTAACAAATGAGTAAAAAAGTATGTAAAAAATGCAGATTATTTGTTGATGGTAATGAATGCCTTATTTGTCATGGTAATCAATTCACAACAAACTGGCAGGGAAGAATATCTATTTTAGATCCAAATAAATCAATGATAGCTGAAAAAGTTGGATGCAAAGCAAAAGGAGACTATGCTATAAAATCAAGGTAGTTCTAAAATGCAATTAAACATAACAAGCAAAGAAGAAAAACCACTCTTGTCAAGAACAGAGATTATGGCTGATATAACTTTTGATTCAGCAACTCCAAGCAAAGAAAAGATAAAAGAAAAACTAGCCACTATTTTAAAAGTAGATGCTAATCTTATAGTTGTTAAGAAAGTTTTCAACAAATTTGGTGAAAAAAGAGCAGGAGTATCAGCATTTGCATACAAAAACGAAAAAGACATGAAAACTATTGAACCTAAACCCAAAGAGAAGAAAGGTGCTAAAAAAGAAGAAGCACCAGCAGAAGCACCAAAAGAAGAAAAAGAAGCACCAAAGAAAGAAGAGCCTAAAAAAGAAGAAAAAAAGGAAGAACCAAAGAAAGAAGGTAAATAAAAACCAACGAAGTTGGTGCCGAAAACCGGAGGTTTTCAAGCATGGCAGAAGAAAAAGGTAAAAAACCAAAATTAAAGAAAACAAGCCAAAAATGGAATGTTTATGAAAAAAAAGGAGACAAAGTAGAAAGAAAAAACAAAAACTGCCCTAAATGTGGTGCAGGAGTCTTTATGGCTAAACACAAAGACAGACTTACATGTGGCGCGTGTTTCTACACAGAATTCATTTCTAAAAAAATAGAAGATAAGAAATAAAAAAAAATTAATTACCTTTATCTACTTGTTGCATAACTAATATATCTTCTGTAGTTAATTTCTTTCCTTTCTTTAATTTATCTTGAACTTCAGCTTCTTTAGTCATTAACAGCTTCTTTAAATCATTCTCTTTCGTCTCTTTTGCTTCTAACTTATGTTTCTTAAGCTCTTCACTTAATGTATTCATCTCAACTAACTTGGTCTTTAACTGATCATTAATCTCATTGAACTTTTTCTTTAACTCAAAGAACTTTTGATAGCTTTTCTCCTCTTTTACCTTTAACTCATCTATTTTCTTTGACTTTTCTATCATATCTTCATGCTTTTTCTGGCTCTCTTTTGCCTGCACTTGGACAGTTTGATGTGTATCCTCTATTTTTCTTTTTAATTCTGTAATATCTTTAGAAACTTTGTCTGACTTTTCCCAAGAGTCTCTTACACTCTCCATCCCTTTCAATTTTTTCCTTAACTCGTTAATCTTCTTCATAATTTTTTTTTCATTATCAAAAGACATAGGTTCAGTTTCTATCTTAGATTCTAATTTTTCGATATTTGTCTTAATAAAAGAAGGATCTTCCGTAATCTTAAGTTTGCTCATCAGTTCTGTCTTCTTCTTGTTCAGCTCTTTTACTTCATTTATATTCTTTCTTAATGCGTCTCTGGATTTATCCCTTTCGTTTTTCTTTTTTTTTACATTATCAGTAAAAGAATTCCTTTTCTGCTTTAAATACTTAACTTCCCTTATAAGTTTAGAAATCTCACTACTTACTTTTTCCTTTTCTTCAAAACTTCTCTCTTTTTGCTCATCTATTTGATTTAAATTTACTCTTAATCCAGTTATTTCCTTTCTTAAATCAGAGTATTTTTTAAATAGTTCTTTTCTTTTCTTTTCTTCCATGTTCCGCTCACGTTCTCTATAATTTGTAGTTTTTATTAAAATAATAATAAAAAAAAAAAAATTATTTTAACCGAATAAAGCTCCTAATCCTGCAGCTGCTTTTTCTTCAGAGACTTTTTCTTCTTCTTTCTTCTCTTTCTTTTCTCCACCTTCAGCAGCTTTCCCTTCTGGAGCTGCTGCAACAGGTGCAGCTACTGGAACTGCTGCTTTCTTGATAGCTTCATCAATATTGACGCCGTCTAGTGCAGCAACTAAAGCCTTTACTCTAGCTTCTTCTGCTTTGACACCAGCAGCCCCTAATACTTTTTTTACTGAAGCCTCATCTACTTTTTGTCCAGCTTTATGCAATAACATTGCAGCGTATATATATTCCATCTTTAACAACCTCCATCATTTTAATAATATGATTATGATTTCTCTCCTTTTTTTTCTTTTTTCCTTTTCTCAGCTAATTCAGCTATACTTGGCATATCTTCCTTCTTAATTTGTTCTCCTTTCTGTATTCTTTTTATTATCTCTTCTGCAACTGCTTTTGACTCATCAGCCTTTTTAGCTTGCTCTTCTATCTCCTTTCCATTAACATCTTTCAAAAGATCATTTGCTGTTGGTTCTTTAACTCCTGCAGCACGTTTCTTAGTCTGTTCAACCATTTTACTGATTTTGTCTTCAGTTGTTTCTTCTTTTTTTATTTCTTTTTCAACTTTTTCTATTGATTCTTTTTTCTCAATGGTTTCTGTCTTTTCTTCCACTACTGGTTGTTCAGTTTTTTCTTCTTTTTTAGGTTCTTCTTTAACTGGTTCTTTTACCTCTTCCTTAACCTCAGGTTTAGGCTCTTCTTTCTTCTCTACAGGTTTTTCTTCTTTAGGCTTCTCTTCAACTTTAACTTCTTCTTTCTTCTCTTCTTTAGTAGCATCAGGAATATTAGCAGCTTCTTTCAAGCCTAACATTTCTCTTTCAGCCTTGCTTAATAAATCTTCAGCAACTAAACTGCACATTATCTTCTGACCTAAAGCCAATGCTTTTGAATCATTAAATGCTTTGCTAATTAAATGCTCTAAAATTCTTTGAGCAGGATATTTAACCTCAACACCTAAGTTAAACGCCCATGAATCAGCATCAACAATCTTCTGTTTATACTCTTCTTCATCTACAGATAAAACATCCTTAGTAAATATAGTGCCATCTTCATAAGCAGCAACTAAATCAAGGCCAATTTCCATAGGGGTTATCCCTAGTCTTAATAGCATGCTTGCAACTTTATCATTAATAATTTCTCCTTCCTTAACAACAACCTTGTCCTCTTTTATAGCAACCTTTCCACCCTCAATACCTGTTTTCAAACCAATCATGCTTAACTCACTAATAACAGGTCCTGGTGCGAATGGTGTTGGTCCAGCTTGTATCAAAATATCCTTTGGAGAAGTTTGTCCAGGCTTAGCAGGAGCGCTTGTCTTGCTCTTCTGCAGCATCTTATATAACTTGAATGGATTCTCTTTAGTGAATATCAAAGCAGGCATACCTTTAAGATATTTGTTTAATTCCACTACCCCTTTTTTTAACTCTTTACACTCTTCTATAGCTATATTCATTATCCTTCTTTTGCTCATTAAAATAACAACCTTGCCTCTAAGCTGCCCCCTCATCTTCTGAAGCTGAGCAGTTGGCATATTCTCAAGATTAACAGTAGCAATAATAGGATATTCCTTTATTAACTCCTTAAATCTCTTTACAACATCCTTTTTGTAAGGTGCTACATGATGTGTCTTATGCGCTGACATTTTTTTTCTTCTTTGATTCTTCTTTCTCTATTGGATTTTTCTCTTTTACTGTTTCCTTTTTTATCGGTTTCTCTTCTTTGACCTCAGGTTTTTCTTCTTCTTTCTTCTTAACAACAACTTCCTTATCCTTGCCACCAAATCTTACTGATGGACCCATTGTAAGCTTCAAATACATTCTTTTAATATTATGTTCATTACTTGGTAAATGAGATAATATACTATTGTAAACATCCATTATATTATCTGCAACTTCTTCTTCATTACTATCTTCTAATCCAACTAAGCATTGGAATAATGGATCTTTCTTGACACTGACATGAATCGTCTTCTGTAACTTATCACACAAAGCTTTGATATTTGCTCCAGGCGTTACTATACATCCAGCTTTAGGATTTGGCATCTTTCCTTTTGGACCCAAAATCCTACCAAAACTAGCTGCAACCTTTGGCATGATATTTGCCTGAGCAATAAAGAAATCATAATCCTTGCTTAATTTTTTAACTTCTTTTTTTCCATATTTTCCAAAATCATCAACCGCAATTGCCATATCGCATTCTTTCTTAGCCTGGTCTATTAATTCAGGCCCAACTAAAGCGCATACTTTAACCTTCTTACCTTTAGGATGATGCAAAGTAATAAATAAATCCAGCTGATTATCAGGCTTTTTTAAGTCTAAACTTTTAAATCCTATGATAAAGTCTACACTCTGTTTGAACTTTCTTTTATTAGAACTTTCCTTTATTTTTTTTAAAACATCTAATATTAGTTTCTTATCCATTCTACCCTCCTACTGTTAAAGTAGTACACGGGACTACTGAGTTAGGTTTAGAATTAACTAATCATTTATAAAGCTTTTTGTTTTCATGGCTTTGCACTTTCAATACTCAAAACTTTATTTATTTTCGATAACTTTATTAACAAAACTTTATTCTCAACAAAAGGGGGTTAATATGGAAGTAAAAAAAGGAACTCAAACTCTGAATAAAGGTTTAGCTAAGATGCTTAAGAATGGAGTAATTATGGATGTAGTTACAGCTGAACACGCTAAAATAGCTGAAAACGCAGGAGCAGTTGCAGTCATGGCTTTAGAAAGAGTTCCAGCAGACATCAGAGCAGAAGGCGGTGTATCCAGGATGTCAGACCCTAAATTAATCAAAGAGATAATGTCTGCAGTTTCAATACCAGTTATGGCTAAAGTCAGAATTGGTCACTTTGCTGAAGCACAAATCCTAGAATATTTAGGAGTTGATTTCATAGATGAATCAGAAGTCTTAACACCAGCAGACAATAAATATCATATTGATAAGCATAAATTCAAAGTTCCGTTTGTATGCGGAGCAAGAAACATGGGAGAAGCATTAAGAAGAATACATGAAGGAGCTTCTATGATAAGAACAAAAGGTGAAGCAGGAACTGGAAACATAATCGAAGCAGTAAAACACATGAGAATGATTACTGAAGAAATCCATGCGTTAACAAAAATGGATATAAAACTATTAAGACAAAAATCAAATTTCTATAAAGTTCCGTTTGAATTAGTAAAAAAAGTTGTTGAAATACAAAGACTGCCTGTTGTAAACTTTGCAGCAGGAGGAATAGCAACTCCAGCTGATGCTTCATTAATGATGCAGTTAGGCTGTGATGGAAACTTTGTAGGTTCTGGAATATTCAAATCAAAAAACCCTGAAAAAATGGCTCAGGCTATTGTAAAAGCAACAACACATTATAATGATCCTAAAATATTAGCAGAAATATCTGAAGGCCTGGGACAGGCAATGCCTGGCTTAGAAATTGACACATTAGATGTCAAGATGCAGGAACGCGGACATTAATTCTTTAAAAAAAAAATGAACATTGGAATATTATCTTTACAAGGCTCCATTATTGAGCATGAAAACGCAGTTAGAGCTCTAGGTCATAAACCAATAAAAGTAAAACTTCCAGAACACTTAGAAAACATTTCTGCATTAATCATACCCGGTGGAGAATCAACAACAATGTCTAAATTAATGCAGCACTACAACATGGATAAAGCAATAATCGCAAAACACAGCATTGGCTTGCCAATCTATGGAACCTGCGCAGGCGCTATAATGCTGGCTAAAGATGTCACAAACTATAATCTACCAACTCTAGGCTTATTAGACATTGCAATAAAAAGAAATGAATATGGAAGACAAATTGACTCTTTTGAAACTGAAGTTCAAATAAACAATTTCAAAAAACCATTCCCAGCAATATTCATAAGAGCTCCAGTAATACATTCATTCAACACATCTTCTGAAATATTATCAGAATTCAACAACAACCCTGTGATGTTAAAGCAAAACAACATCCTGATAACAACATTCCACCCAGAACTAACAAATGACTTAAGGGTTCATAAGTATTTTATTGATATGATTAGATAGTTTTATTATTAATTAAATTATGTATTCTATAGTTACAAAATGTTTATATATGCCCTTTAATTTTCACGTGATATGGATATCATGAGTATAGATCAGGCTCTAACGCCAGAACAAATCAAATCTATAGGAGATACAGTTTCTATTATTTATTCTGCTGGAATAATTCTTCTTGGAAGTGCAATTGGCTATTGGGCGTTAAAGGATTTTCCAAGTTTAAGGAGTTTAATAAAAAAAGAGGAAAAACCAAACAATTTTCAAACCACACCTTATGAAGGAATGCAAGAAGAAGATGTACATAAGATAGTAAAATACCATAAGTTTATAGAAGATTAAATATTCATAATTAAATTATGATAATCAGTTCTTATTCATTAAACATCCAAGAAATCATTTCTAACATTAACATTCTTCATTGGAATCTCTCCAAACCCACACTGTTTACAAGTCCAGTCTAAATAAACATAATCTTCTCTTTTATACCTTTTCATTGCTTCATCTAACTTAATCCTTAAGAAAGCATGTCCTGGAATAAAGACCAATTCAGCATCTATTCCTACAGATTCCATCAAAGCAGCCATTAATAATGTTCCAGATTCACAATCTCCACCTTTAGTAACCAACACTTCTTTAGGCTCCTCAACATACTCAAAATTAACAGGATCACTAACATATTCAATATTATCTCTTACAAAATAATATATGGCTTTAGCATTACAAACTCTTGAATTATCACAACCTTCTGTAACAATCTTGTTTGCAGCTTGTTTTATAACAGGATCTACTTTCAAAAACTCAACAAAATCATTACGTGTCTTCAAACTAAAACTTTTATTGCTCAAAACAACATCAGTTAAAATAACTTCATCAACTGAAACAATTTTTTTAGGCTCAGGATCTAACTTAACAGTATAATTAGGCAGAACCATTAAAACTATTAAAAAAACCAAAAAAATTCCTAAAATATACTTTATAGGCCCTTTATACCATGCTTCTTTTTCTTCAATTTGTTCATCCATATATCATGTTAATCGCCTCCCCTTAAAATATTTTTTTATTTTTACTACCTATTTACAATATAAATGATTATATATCCATCTCAAATGTGTCTATTCTAAATTACTATTATAGAGTGGGTGGCCCCCATTATAAAGTGACTCTGAATGACAGACCAAGGTGAACTTGAGAAGAAGTTAGAGGAAAAACTAGATGTAGGAATCAGCAACGAAGAATTACAGAAATACAACCTACACAATGAAAGAAACCTAGAAGAAGTAATCAGAAATCACCGCCCAAGATCAAAATTTAAAAAATTCTTAGATTATACTATTGGCTTTGGAGCTATGGCTGCTTCTTTTCTTATAGCAGGACCTATAGGTCCTGGTGCTGCGTTAATGGGTTTAGCAGGAGAATACCTTAATGCTAAAATCAGAAAACGTGACTTTCCTTCTAGACAATTCAGGAACACAACTCTTTTCTGGTCTGCATTCTCAATTCCAGGCTCTGCTTTGTATAATTGGATGAATGCCACATTCAATGTCAAAACAACTGCAGGAATGCTTAAAAGAGCAGCTGTAGAACTTAGCGCAGTTCATCTTATTGGTGGGCCTGCAACTCATGTTGTAAAATATCCTCTAGAAAATCTGAAGTTCAAAGGAATGTATGATTTAGATTTAAAAAGAGTATGGTGGAAAAACTATAAGTCAACTATGAAATATTTTGCATTACCTGAAATGTTAATGGCTCGTTTTGCTCCACCTTGGGTCCATTTCCCAGGAATCCTGCTTTCTAAAACACTTTATGGTGTCACATTTGGTTCTCGTGGAGTCAGAATGATAGATCCATATATACTTGACCATGAAAAAATCAAAGGCAAATCAATCTATGACTGGGGAAAACAATATGGAATAATTCCAGGAGAAGCACGCAAACCAGTCAATGTTCCAGATCCTGAAACTTACAGAAAACCAAAACAAAATCACATACCTCAAACTCAGCCAGCTCCTTAATCACGCTCAAGTACACCTTGGGATGAGACAGGCTGCCCTGCTTAGCCAGCAGGGCTATGCCTGTTTCTATTATTCTTACTCCGTCTCCCGACTAGAAGTATATTCTCGACAACCAAAAAGTATATAAACAACCTCTCAAATAATATTTAAAATTAAATATATATAAAAAAAAAAAAAAAGGTGGTAAACATGGGGAAATTAGTATGTAAATGTGGAATTAAGAGAGAACCCGGTTTCCTATATTTTGTTGACAAAAAAGGAAATGCAGCAAGAGTCAACATGAAAAGACCAGGAAAACCATACAGAAAGAAGATGGAAACAATGCACAAGTGCGGCATTAAAAGAAAAACAGGCTTCCTCTATTACATTGACAAAAAAGGCAATGTATCTGAAGCAAAGATGCAAAGAGGCGGCAAAAAGAGAAAAAAGAGATAATTTTTTTTTTTCTTTTTCTTTTTTTTATTTTTTAAATTGAGTTCTTATTGATAAGTTTTCATCGAATTCGCCTTATTATCAACAACCTTTATAAACTCTGAATAAAATACCTTATTCTGTGGGGTGTAATATGTTTAAGAATAACTTGCTATTAGACTATAAATCTAAGATAGATAAAGAACTAAAAACTGTTCTTGAAAAACAAATAAAAACAGCTCCGAAAAACATACAAGAACTTCTACTCTTACTTAAAGACTTCAACTTAAGAGGAGGAAAACGAATTAGAGGAATATTAACAATTATCGGCTACACATTATTCAAACCATTCAATAAAGAAATCATTAAAGCAGCAGTTGCTGTTGAACTAATGGAATCATTCTTTTTAATACATGATGATATAACAGACAATGATGAATTAAGAAGAGGTTCTTTGACACTGCATAGAACCTATGAAAAAAAATATCCAAAGCAAGGAATAAGCTATGCTTTAGTTGCAGGAGACTTACTTTATTCCTTAGGAAATGAACTATTGACTAATATTAATTTCAATCAAAAACTAGAAGCAATAAACATATACAATAAAACCATTGCAAAAACATGTCATGGCCAGATTTATGATCTTTTGATAGAGAGAAAAAATAAAATAACAGAATCTGAAATATCAAGACTGCATGAGCTAAAAACAGCCCATTACACAATTGAAGCACCATTAAAAATAGGTGCAATATTAGCTGGTGCAAAAGAAAAAGATTTAAAACTAATTACATCTTTTGCAATACCCTTAGGAAAGGCATTCCAGCTAAAAGATGATATTTTGGGGGTTTTCGGAACAAAAACACAATTAGGAAAATCTCCATTATCAGATATAAAGCAGGGAAAAAAAACATTATTGATAATAAAAGCACTGCAAAGCGCAGACAGCAATGAAAAAAAATATCTACTTAAACATCTTGGAAACAAGGAATTAAAAAACAAGGAATTAAGTAAGATAAGGAAAATCATCATAAAAACAGGCTCTCTGAACTACTCTTTGAAAATTATTGAGAGTCTGATAAATGATGCGAAAAATTTAATAAAAAAAACAAAATTCAGAGCAAAATCTAAAAAATTATTGTTGGAAATAGCCAATTATATTGTAATGAGGTCATACTAATGCTGGAAAACATAAACTCACCAGAAGATTTGAAAAAAATAAATATAGAAGAATTACCAAAACTAGCTGGAGAGATCAGAGAAAAACTAATCCATACAGTTTCAGAAACAGGAGGCCATCTTGCTTCTAACTTAGGTGTAACTGAACTGACAATTGCTATGCACTATGTTTTCAATACACCAAAAGATAAATTTATTTTTGATGTAGGACATCAATGCTATGTTCATAAACTTTTAACAGGAAGAAAAGATAAATTCCACACTATAAGGCAGCACAAAGGCCTTTCAGGCTTTACTTTAGCAAAAGAAAGTTGTCATGATTGCTATGGAGCAGGTCATGCATCAACTTCTATCTCAGCAGCAGCTGGAATTGCCAAAGCCAGAGATATAAAAAAAGAAAATTACAAAGTTATTGCTTTAATTGGAGATGGTTCTTTAACTGGAGGCTTAGCTTATGAAGGCATTAATCACTTAGGTCATTTAGGAATAGATTGCACTGTTATATTGAATGACAACAAAATGTCAATCAGCCCAAATGTTGGAGCAATGTCTCACTACTTAAACAAATTATCAACAACAAAGCATGGAAGCAGAGATCTAAAAACAATATTCTATGAACTTGGTTTTACTTACTTAGGACCTGTTGACGGCCATAATATAAATGAAACAATAGATGTTTTAGAAAAAAGCAAATCAATCAAAGGCCCTGTTTTAATACATGTTAAGACTGTTAAAGGAAAAGGATATGCATATGCTGAAAACAACAAACCAAAATTTCATGGATTAGGACCTTTTAACACAGAAAATGGAGAAGTCCATAAAAACTCAGATATTCCAACTTACACAAACATTTTCTCTGAAACTATGGTAAAATTAGCTGAGAAAAACAAAGATATCATAGCTATAACAGCAGCAATGCCTTCTGGAACAGGATTAGATAAATTCGGACAAAAATATCCAGACAGATTCTTTGATGTTGGTATTGCAGAACAACACGCAGTTGTATTTGCAGCAGGACTTGCAACAAAAGGATTAAAACCATTCTGCGCAATCTACTCAACATTCCTGCAAAGAGCTTATGATCAAGTATTGCATGATGTCTGTTTGCAAAATTTACCAGTAGTTTTCTGTCTAGACAGAGCAGGATTAGTTGGAGACGATGGCCCAACACATCACGGTTGTTTTGACTTAACTTACTTAAGATCTATCCCTAATCTTGTAATAATGGCTCCAAAAGATGAAAACGAATTCCAGCATATGTTGTTTACAGCTTCAAACTATAATGGACCAATTGCAGTAAGATACCCAAGAGGAGAAGGAATTGGAGTTAAACTAGACAATGAATTCAAAAACTTAGAAATCGGAAAAGCAGAACTAATTCAGGATGGAACTGATGCTGTTGTTTTTACTATTGGAACAACCTTTAATCTTGCAAAACAAGCTATAAAAGAAGTACAAGGTTCTATAGCTTTAGTCAATTCAAGATTTGTCAAACCATTAGATGAAAATTTAATTTTAGAGCTGGCAAAAAAAAATAAAAACATAATAACAATAGAAGAAAACTGCCTTAATGGTGGATTTGGTTCTGCTATTTCAGAATTATTGCATAAACACAATATCAAAGCTAATGTCAAATCCATTGGCATTCCAGACAGATTCGTTGAACACGGCAATACTGATTTATTAAAAAAAGATGTAGGTCTGTCAAAAGAAAATATTGTTAAAACTATTAATGAAATGTTAGAATGAAAACTAAACAAATAAAAATAGGAAATGTAAATATTGGAGCTGATAATCCAGTTGCTATCCAATCTATGACAAACACTTTAACAAAAGATGCAGATGCAACTATAAAGCAAATTCTAGCTTTAGAAGAAGCAGGCTGTGAAATCATAAGAGTTTCTGTCCCAGATAAAGATTCTTTAGCAGCTTTAAAAAAAATTAAAGAAAATATTAACATCCCATTAATAGCAGACATTCATTATGATTCTGATCTTGCAATAGAATCTGCAAAAATTGTAGACAAACTAAGAATCAACCCAGGAAATATCAATAACAATGAAAAAATAAAATCTATTGTTAATGCAGCAAAAAACAATTCAATTCCGATTAGAATAGGAGTTAACATAGGGTCATTAGAAAAAGACATAGAAAAAGAACATGGACATTCAGCTATTGCCTTAGTTGAATCAGCACTAAGAAACATTTCATTGCTGGAATCTATGGATTTCTATGACCTTGTTCTGTCATTAAAATCTTCTGACACATTGCAGACAATAGAAGCATATAAACTAATCTCAGAACGTTCTAATTATCCTTTACATTTAGGAATTACAGAGTCAGGAACACAGTTTTCAGGAACAATAAAATCATCTATTGGATTAGGTATTTTATTAAATCAAGGCATTGGAGACACAATCAGAGTTTCCTTAAGCTCAGACCCAATTGAAGAAGTAAAAGTTGCATGGCAAATATTAAAATCTTTAAAATTAAGGCAAAGAGGTCTTAACATAATCTCTTGCCCAACTTGCGCTAGAAAAGGTTATGATGTAGTAGATATAGCAAAAAAAATAGAATCTTCAACTTCTAATATTACAAAACCACTTAAAATAGCAATTATGGGATGTAGTGTCAATGGCCCTGGTGAAGCAAAAACAGCAGATATAGGAATTGTCGGAGGCAACAACATACATCTACTCTATAAAAACGGAGAAATCATTGATAAAATAAAAGAAAATGATATATTTGATAGATT
>CAZSMA010000029.1:14980-15893 GCA_964608065.1 uncultured Methanosarcinales archaeon | reverse complement strand
CATTATTTGTACACCAGTCAACTGCTTTTATCACATCACTTGTTGCACAAGTACCACTGGAGTTACAAGCTTTTATTGCAACAATATTAGCTTTAGGAGCAACACCTATGTAATTGCTGTAATTTCCAGCAGCTATCCCAGCACAATGAGTTCCATGGCCATAATCATCCTCAGCATCATCATCTTCATCTGTGCCATCAGGACAGCAGCCATCTAAACCACAATAACAATATTGCCCTATTATCCTTCCAGTAAAAGCATCATGATCAGTATCAATTCCAGTATCTACTATGCAAATAGTCTCTCCCAGTCCTGTAATGTTTGTGTCATTAAGAGCTATATTCCATACATCATCTGCATTTACCTGTCCAATACTATCATCTAGGGTTGTATGCATTAATCTGTCAAAATAAATCTTTTTAACATTTGGATCTTGTTTTAAAACTTCAAGACCTTCTTTATTAACCTTGCCAGATATTGCATTAACAGTTGAGTATTTGTGTTTTAGTTTGAAATTATCCTTCCTTTTTACTGTTTTTATTCCAACACCAGCTCCAGCAACTTGTCTGCTAACTTGTACACTGTAAATAACCTTATCCTGTTGTTCTTCATTTTTCTTTTTCTTTAATTCTTTATTTTCTTTTATTGAATTAGTTTTTATTGGACTCACTTCTTTATCTTTTAGTTCTATAATAACACTAACTTCACCATCTGTTTCTAGTATATCTTCAACAATATTCTCAACTTCTGCAGCATTAACAGTAGCTAGAACTAGTAAAAATACAATAAATACTATCACCTCTCCTTTTTTCATTCTCTTTTTTTTTTTTTTTTTAAAAAAAAAATTTTTTTTTTTTTTTTTTTTTAAAAAAAATTTTTTTTTTTTTTTATTAAACAATTTTACCACAAACAA
>CAZSMA010000029.1:13772-14970 GCA_964608065.1 uncultured Methanosarcinales archaeon | reverse complement strand
CTCTTTTTTTTTTTTTTAAAAAAAAAAGTTTAGTTTATTCTACTATATCAGCAACACACTTGTTATTCTGACACAAACATTTTCCACCACAATCTAATGTTCCAGGTTCGCACATTAGAGTACATGCTATTTCTGCACAGTCTGGTTGAAACTCTGCATTAACACAACTAATTGCATGACAACAAGAAGCTGGAACACAATCATTGTCTGTCTCACACTCTAATTCTTCAACTACTTCTGTACAACCCACTAAAAATAATATCAAAATCAATCCAAACAATTGCTTCATTTTTTTCTCACCTCTTTCAAAAACAAATAAACAGCTTTATCGACAAAAGCCTTGGTAGAAGGATAGTCAAACCTATTATCGCCTTGTCTAATGAACCCTTTAACCTTTTTCAATAATTCATCATCAATTTTGATTACTGCCATAGTAACTATTAGTAACTAAAAGTAACTATACTATTTAAAGGTATCGAAAATGCAAAGCATTTTCGGAACCTTGAAAAACGAATTATTTGTTTTTCATTGGTTACGGTTTTAATTAAAAAAAAAAACATTTATAAATAACGACAATCAACAATAATCTAATGCTAAATAAAATCAGAATCTGCCCAAAATGCAAAAGTAAAGACGTAAGTGCAGATTTATCTGCACAATCTTATGCTCAGGGATCTTTTTTTAACCAGTATAAATGCAATAAGTGCGGACACACAGGCCAATTCTTTCCAGAAATCTCAAAGAAAAATTAAGTCCAAACATCAACCTTATTACTCATTTGCTTATCCAATAAAGCAGAACCAATACCTTTACCCATATAGAAAAAAAGGCCACTTGTAGCTGCACTTAACATACTTAAAAAACTCTGTTTCTCTTCATATTTTATAAAACTAACAGAAGCATTCAATTTCTCTTCCAAATATTCTTTTACTTCATCACTTCCACCTAACTCATCAATTAGCCCCAATTCCTTTGCTCTAGTCCCTGTATAAAACAAACCAGTAGATACTTCCTCAACAAAACTCATAGGCAGTCCCCTGTTTTCAGCAACTTCCTGTATAAAATAATCATGTATCAGATCAATCTCTTTCTGGAATAATTCTTTCTCCCTGTCTTCTAATTTCCTGAAAGGAACACCCATATCTTTGTATTCTCCTCCAACCAATCTTTCATAAGTGATATTATACTTATTCAATAA
>CAZSMA010000029.1:0-13672 GCA_964608065.1 uncultured Methanosarcinales archaeon | reverse complement strand
TTATCAGCTTTTTCTATCAATCCAATAATTTTACCAGAACTGCTCACATCCTGTGCAAAAAAACCAGCACCAGCCTCTGTAACAATTGTGCCTTTTATTGGGATCACAGCAACATTCCCAGTTAAACTAGAAACATCACCTCCAAAAATTACAGAAAGAACTCCTGCAATTACCATAGAGAAGAAAAATAATAATATGATTACAATAATAATAAATATCCACGCTCTACCTTTTTTGTTGCTCATTTGTATATATCCTTCCAAGATGTATCTTCTTTAAAAACTTTTCTTTTTTCATGAGTCTTACCTTCAACATATGACTTGAATATGAACAAATGCTCCCAAACCGACACAACTCCACTCAAAAACAAAACCAATAGTGTAACCCCAATAATAATAAAGATATTTTGAGCCTTATTCCCTACATTACCTAATGGAGTTCTTATTGCAATAAACACAAACCAAACAGATACAAACAAGATCCATGTAATAATAGTATGTCCAACATGTGTTTTTACATAATGAAAATCTTTTTTTATACTCTTAAAAGCACCAGTTTCTTCAAAAGCCATTACAGGATAGATAAATATAAGCCTCATTAACATATAAGCTATATAAATAAAGACTAAAAGCAAAAATATTGCTACTATAATCCAGGGAGTCATTAATATAAAAGAATTTGTTTTTGTTGCAATACTGTAAAATATTATTCCAACCAATATTAACGGAGAATATATCATGAGAAAGGATGTTATATGTATCACTAATGATGTAGAGTAATATTTTTTTGCAAACCTAAAACCTGCTTTAAGTGTAGGTTTTTTTCTTAAAATAACATCCTTTATCATACCATACTTCATTGTTATAAAAAAAAGATCTGTTATAATTACAAGAACTAAATAACCTACTAAACATATTATAGACCAGAGAGGATGATTACCTACTAAAGACCTTATCTGTTCATGCAAAACCATTTGATCATAAACCATAGCAGGACTTTTAATCAATAACCACAAAATCCCGCTTGCTCCTAAGTAAAGAATAAACAGAAAAATAGAGATACCCATCATCATTAGTTTTGGAACAAAAAGGATTAAATTGTTTATCATTAACTTCCAAGCACTTCCAAACAAACGATCATACTTAACTTTTTTCATATAATGATTATTTGTAGTAGTGCTTTTAAATACTTTTTTAATCATAATAGAATAGGGACAAAAGAATAATATTAAAAACATTTATAAACAGCTTTAAATTCATACCTTTTCTATGAGTCGGAAAAAAGAAGAAGCTGCAAAACAGGAAGAAATACAGAGACAAATTACTAGAATTAAACTGCCTCGTGATGCTCAGGTTTTTGGAATTCTTGAACAAAGATTAGGAGCTTCTAGAACAAGAGTCAGATGTTTAGATGACAAAACCAGAATCTGCAGAATTCCTGGAAGATTAAAGAGAAGACTATGGGTAAGGGAAGGAGACATAATCATTATTGAACCATGGGAATACGGTGGGGATAAAAAAGGAGACATTATTTTCAAATATACAAAAGCACAGACTTCTTTCTTAAAAAGAAAAGGTTATTTGGATAAATTAGAAGAGTTTGATGAGTTCTAGTTTTGCTACTACTCCAGAATAGAAATGTTTATATATTAATGATATTTCAAAGCTATACAAATAAATATAGGGGGTATGAAAAATGGGATCAATAAGATATTTTGCTTTATTGTTTATATTGTTTCTAAATACTTTAGGACATATTTTATTAGCATTTGGATTAACAAAATATTTTAGAACAGAATTAATTATGGTCTTGATTTTCTTTTTAATAGCAATAATTATAATTGTTGGAGTCTATAAAAACAGAAACTGGGCTTGGAAACTAGCTACAATCTACTTCCTAGCTTTTATGATAAATAATTTTTTACTTTATCTAGGACCATTAAGCATTACAAGCAAATACAGCTTGACAACATTACTTAGTGCAATTGGATTTGTAATATCAACAATAAACATTAAAAGAGAAGAAGAATCTGAAGAAGAAATTGAAATAGAGCCTCCAAAAGAAGTTAAAGTAAAACCTTATGGAGAGAAAAAAAACACAGAATTCACACCTGGAAAATATGTAGCAAGCAAGACAGGCTCTGTTTATCATGCACCAAAATGCGATTGGGCAAAAAAGATTAACACTAAAAACAGAGTTTGGCTAGAAGACAAAGCAGAAGCAAAAAATAAAGGATATAATAAACACAGTTGTGTTAAGTAATTTTTCTTTCTTTTTTTTTTTTTTTGTCTTTTTCTTTATTATTTAATTTATTCATGCACAAGCACTCACATAGCAATGCCAGTGACCACTATAGGATGCTTGATATCCTGCCTGACAAGGCCATGGTCCCCACGTTTCTGCCATACTGCCTCCGCAATTTGCTGCACTATAACAATATTTAACCTCGTAAAATATACTAGAATCATAGTTCCAACCCGCAACACAATTCAATGGATTGGAATCTGCCAGACCAGGACCATTTGTGCAAGATTTATACATATTCCATTTTGGCTGCGTACATAATCCTGTGCCATCACAACAATAATATGCACCCAAACAGCTAGTATATATGGGATAATTTGTACAGCTTGAACATGCACCTGTTGCATACTTGCATTGTCCGCATGTTGCAGCAGTTGGATCACTATAAGATGTGCAGTCTGCAGTATTGGCATCCTTGCAATCGCTCAGGCCCTCGCACCTGTCTGTTGTTATGTCATCATAATCCCTGAGTATGCAGTAGTTGGTTCCTTCGACTGAAGCAGTTCCAGATGTATAATAATAATTAAGGCCATCACAATCAATAATTCCACAATCAGGATCATCAGTACCAGCACCATCAGAACACAGAGGAGATATACAATTACCACTACCATCACAAACTAGTCCACTACCGCATGATGTACCACTATCATAATTTGTGCAACTACCTAATGTAGTCCCAGTACAAGAAGATGAATCTATATACTTACAAACACCGCACTCCAACAATTGCTGGTCATTAGATTGTACATCACAATCAGCAGTATTAGGGTCTTTACAATCTTCAACACCCTCGCATCTATTTGTTGTTATATCCTGTTTGTTATAGCAGTATTCTGTTGTTGTAGCACTTTCAGTTCCTGTCTGCACATACCAAACAGAACAATCTATAATGCCACATCTTTCATCATCTATTTCATCTTCACAAAGTATTGTAGGACAAGTTTCTTCTCCTATACACTCACACATACTTGTAATATTCACATTCAACAACCCAAATGTCAAATTAAAACTAGAATATTGCCTTGTTCTATTATCTTCTATTATAACAATTCCCTCATAGTCTGGAACTGTTTCTATAAATTTTATTTTAGATATTGTGGTTGGATTCGGATTACAGCAGCCTTTAACAAAATTTTTACATTCTATTAGATTATAATAATCTTTTTCATCAGTTGTATAAAATTTATAGGTGCTGATATTCTTTAATAAATCATTTGTAATATTATTGTATATTAGACCTAATCTTATAGGAACCTCAACATTAAAACTGTCTAAAACACCTTCTGAATCTTTTTTAGTTAAAACAACTGATATATTCTCTGCCCCTATATCAATATCATTTATTTTTACAGTTACATTCAGACTTTTATAATCAATAGAAGGTCCGCTTATGTTGTAAACATTTTCAAAAAAAGATAAATCAAGACATTTTTCAAACTCTGCTGCAATTTTTTCTGTTAAATTAGCTTCCACAGCGTTCATAGGTTTGTTATAAAAATAACCATCTGTACATCCTGCAGGACTGCACGTTGATTCATACAACACAGGATATTCAACACCATCATACTCAACCTTTTTTTCTGATAAACCATAAATCTCTTTCATCAATGATTTATTAAAAATAACATCATCAGTACTTTTTCTTAAACAGCTTTCAATATAAGTTTTAACAGGCTGCAGCTCATAATCTGAAAGCAATGTTTTTTTTAAAATCTTCTCAGTTTTTTTTATCTCAACCTTCTCCTGTGTTGAAAGCATAATAATAATAAAACCAACTATAACTATCCCAAGTATTATAAACAATGTTATCTGACTTTTTCTTCCCATCATTTTTTCATAAGGTATATTATCAAACCAATAGCACCTATTGTAACAGCAGCATCTGCTATATTAAAAGCAGGCCATATTTTAAAGTTAATAAAATCAATAACATAGCCTAACCTTAATCTATCAATTAAATTGCTTATAGTTCCTCCTAAAATTAATGCAGTGAATATTTGAACTATTTTATCCTTTGGAATCTTATCCATATAAAAAAGAATAACCCCAATAACAATAACAGAGAACCATATTAACAACATAGTCTCATTTTTTAAAATTCCAAAAGCAGCTCCTGTATTTTTTATAACAGAAAAATAAAGAATATTTTTTATAACTGTAACAGAGCTAGTGATATTTTTCAAAACTAATAATTTAGTTACCTGATCTATAATCAATATCAAGAAAGTTATTAAAATAACAAACAAGAACCTTTGTTTATCCTCTTTAGGAGACATATTCTACCATCTGTATTTATTGCTATGATCTTGCTCCCCTTTAGCAATGTTTTCTAAATTAATAAGCCTCTGATTTATACTTTCCAGTGAAGCTTGTAATGCATCTAATTTTGATGAAACAACCTCTATATTTTTACTTATAATATAGGTTGTATCATGTGACTGGAAACTTTGTTGTTGGTAAGGCTGAGGTTGTTGGAAATGCCTTGGCTGTTCTTGTATTGGTTCAAATGTTGGCAAAGGCTGATTTTGACCAGTATCAGGCATTCCTCCTAAATCAGGAGAACTTCCAAGACCTGCAGTATTATCTCCAGTATCAAAATCAGGCCCTAGACCCAAATCAGAATCTTTAGGTGGACTAAAATCAAAATCATCTTTCTTTTTCCCAAATATCTTTCCAAAGAACCCCATCTACACACCTCTTTTTGAAGTAAAGTTAAATATTTATCTATTTAAATCTATTGTTTTTAATTCTTCATAAGTCACCGGAATATAGCCTTTATCCAACACATTGTTTAACAGGATTATACTATCATCAAAAATGTTAAATCTTACCTCCCCAGGATGTATTGTAAATCTTAATACATTTTTTTTTTTTAAATTAACATAAACTATTGAACATATTTTTGTTAAAAAAGCAAAAAACTTATTACTACCATACATACCTATAGGCAATGTTTTAATCTCTTTATGATTAAAATAAATTATCTTTGTAAAAGTAGTTGTATATTCAAAATTTAAATCTTCTAAAGCATTAATTGTATCTTTATTTTGCTTCCAATAACCCGGAACAAAACCTTTTGGATAAAAACCAAAAGCTTTATGGAAAATATCCATCCCTTTTTCTAAATTATCCTTAACCTCTTCATAACTTTTGCTGAATTCATCTCTTTTATGAGTATAGCCGTGCAAAGCTATTTCTGCTCCCTTCTCTCTTTCTCTTTGGATTAGCTCAATAAATATTTTATCTTCATTTATATCTTCATTATCAAGATAAGGTGTAACAAGTATTGTTTTTTTTATATCTAATCTATCTAACTCAGAGAAAATTATTTTTAGTTCATCTGTATTGACTGGATGAACATCATGGACAGAGACTACAACATATTTTTGATTATTATCTTGTTTTATCAATATAATTAAAATTAATAAAAACACCATCAAAAAAATTATTTTATTTCTCATATCTGCACACATCCTTTAAAGGACATTTATCACATAAAGGTTTTGTTTTGCAAATTATTTTTCCCAATTCAACCAACAAAGCATGGTATTCATTAAACAGTTTTGCATCTTTATCTAGATTTTCCATAAATAAATTCTGCAATCCTTCATAAGTTTCTTCCTTAAATCCAATTCTATTCATAATCCTTTTTGTATAAGCATCTATAACAAAAATAGGCTTAGCAGCTGCATACAAAATTATAGAATCAGCAGTCTCAGGACCAATACCTTTTATTGTCAACAATTCTTCTCTTAAAGTTTCAACATCTTTAGAAAAAAAAATTTTTAAATTACCTTTATAGTTCTCTGCCAGATATTTAGCAAATGTCTTTAACTTAATTACCTTTTGATTATAATAACCTGAACTTTTAATTAAATTAGCTAATTTCTTTCTATCTATTTTTTTTATTTTCCTTATATCAATAAGATTCTCTTTATTCAGATTCTCAATTGCTATCTCAACATTCTTCCAGTTAGTGTTCTGAGTCAATATAGCTCCAACACAAATCTCAAACTTCTGTTTTTCTGTTTTAGTAACTATATTATATATGGGTCTTACCTCTTCACCCCTGCAATCAGTAGGTGTAACAGGCCACCATCCCTGCCTGCCAAATGCCCCCAATAGCCTTTCATATATCTCCATTATCTTTTTGTCCATTTTTCTCTCACATCAAAACCCTCATAATCACATTTAGAACACCACTTAATTTAAATATTTTGTCCATTTATGGATGGCAGAGCATGGATAAACCCATTATTAATATCTAGTAGGATAAATTTCTATTTTTTTTCGCTCTTTCCACTCAAGTTTAATTAATGTTTTTTGAATTTCTATATAAAATATCACACTTATAGAGACAATTAATATTAGTATCCAGTCAAAAAAATTTAAAGCTACTGTTCCAAATATGCTTTGCAAAGGTGTCCAGTAGATTACTGTAATTGTTAATAGAGCAGCTGATAAAATACCTCCAATTATATAAATATTGGAGAAAAACTTTTTTGTAAATATTGATTCATCCCAGCTACGGGCATTAAGTGCATGGAAGAGTTCAAAGAATATTATTGTTGCAAAAGCTATTGTTTGGGCTTTTGGAATGCTTTTTGCGCCCATGACTAACTCCCATTGGTAAAGTACAACAGTACCTAATACAACAAAAGGCACTATCTGCCCAATTTTAAAGATCACATAACTGCTTAATATGCCTTCCTTTGGGTCCCTTGGTTTTTGTTTCATAATTCTATCTGAAGGTTTCTCAAAACTCAAGCCTAATGCAGGCAATTCGCTAGTAACCAAATTTATGAAAAGGATCATAAGTGCAGTCAATGGTAAATTCATTCCGACCATAACTGCAATTAAGACTATTAAAACCTCTGAAAAATTCCCTACAAGTAAGTAATAGATAAATTTCCTAATATTTTCATATATATTTCTTCCCTCTTCCACAGCATTTGTTATTGTGGAAAAATTGTCATCTTTTAATATTAGTTCTGATGATTCTTTTGCAACCTCAGTTCCGCACCTTCCCATAGCTATTCCAATGTCTGCTTTTTTTAGCGCAGGTGCATCATTCACACCATCACCAGTCATAGCAACAATGTGGCCTACTTTTTGTAGTATCTTGACGATTCTCAGCTTATGGGATGGAGTAACTCTTGCATACACAGTTACATTATTAATAACATTTTCTAAGTCAGAATCACTCATCTGCTCTAATTTTTTCCCTGTTAATATTAACCCTCCTTCAGTATAAATCCCTAATTCTGAGCCTATAGCTTTAGCTGTAATTTCATTATCACCTGTAATCATAACTACCTTAATACCAGCTTCCTTACACTTTTTAATTGATTCTTTAGCACTAGGCTCAGGTGGATCCCTTATAGAGACTAATCCTACAAATATTAACCCTGCTTCAATATTTTTTAATTCAAAAGAACCTTTATGCTCTTTGAACGCTAACCCTAATACCCTCAATCCTTTTGAGGCATATTCATTGTTCTTTTCCAAGAATTGATTAATTGTTGATTTGTCTAGTTTTTTTATACGTCCATTGTTTAAATAATATTTTGCCTTTTTAATAAGCAATTCTGGAGCACCTTTTGAGTAAACAAAATGGCTTCCTTTAGATACATGTATTGTGCTCATACATTTTCTGACTGGATCAAATGGATGTTCTTTTTTTCTAGGCAACCTCTTATGCAATTCTGATCTTAACATGCCTGCTTTTTTACCAAGCACGATTAAAGCACCCTCTGTTGGTTCTCCATCTATGATCCATTTGTTTTTCTCTTTCTTAACTTCGCTGTTATTGCAAAGAACCCCAATCTCTAACAGCCTTGATAAGGTCTTGTGTTTATTAGGCTCTATCTTGATGTTCTCTTTCAAAAACAGGCCACCAGGTTCATATCCTTTTCCAGTAACAGTTACCTCTGTATCAGATGTAAATATGTTTTCTACAATCATTTTGTTCTGTGTTAATGTTCCGGTTTTATCAGAACAAATAACTGTACATGTACCCAATGTTTCAACAGAAGGCAGTCTCTTTACAATAGCATTCTTCTTAGCCATCCTTTTAACTCCTGTTGCAAGAGTGACTGCAATAACAGTTGGAAGGCTTTCAGGTATCCCTGAAACAATAACTGCCATGGAAAATATAAACATTACACCAATGCTTGAACCATGCAAGTAACCTATAAAGAAAACCGCAATTGCAGCAATAATTGCTGCAATAGATATCTGTTTAGTCAGCTTGTTTAGCCTCTTTTGCAGAGGGGTTGTCTCTTCTTTTATACCTTTTATCATAGCAGAAATCTTTCCTATCTCTGTCTGCTCACCTATTTTAACAACAACTGCCAGCCCATTACCATTTGTTATGTTGGTTCCTGCAAAAACCATGTTTGTTTGCTGGGCTAATGCAATAGTTCCATTTAACTGCCCAACCAACTTATCAACAGGCACAGATTCTCCTGTAAGAGCAGATTCATCTAATTTTAAATTATTTACTTCAATTAGCCTAGCATCTGCTCCTATAATATCTCCTCTTTCTAGAAAGAGCACATCGCCAATAGTCAATTCTTTTGATAGAATCCTTTTTTTTTCCCTGTTTCTTATAACTAAAGATTTCTTTGGCGTCAATTCAATTAGCGCATTCATATCATTAGACGCCTTGGATTCCATATAAAAACCAAATATAATAATAAAGCAAATTATTACATAAATAACAACAAATTCTGTATTGTGGCCTATAGAAATGGATATCACTGATGCGATTAATAAAACCCATACTACAAAAGACTTAAACTGCCTTAGTAAAATAATAAATGTTGTATCTTTCTTTGCTTTTTCAATCTCATTATATCCATATTTCTTTATCCTTTGTTCAGCTTCCTTATCTGTTAAACCTTCTTTAGAAGTTTTTAGAGTATTGTAAATATTATCTAATTTATTCCCATACCATTTTTCGCTATTTTCAGACATTTGGGCATACCTTTATTTGGTTTTTTTTTCAAAATGGAACAAATCCACATAGATGACCTAATATCGCAAATATTTAAATGTTTACATCTTGCACAGTTTAACAACATGGAAAATGAAAGTTATTATTTAAGTCCATCATACCCTCTCTTTCAGTTTGATATTACTTTTCTTGTTGACTATATTTTTTAAAAAGAGCACTATAATTGTTTTTGATCTCAAACATTATATCTTGCAAAGATTCTTGAGGATTCTCTTTTATATAACTATAAGCAACTAATGCTATTCCTTCCTGATAGACAAACAAATCAAATTCAGTTTTAGAATTCATGTCCACAAATTTATTTGTTCTTATGATGATATTAAAAACAGAACTTATATCAATATTTGGTTCTTTTATCAGTAATTTAAGAACAGCTTCTATGGTTTGTTTAAATACTATCTCTTTCCATTTTTCTTCGTCTAATTTAAGTATTTCCCAACCATACAAGATACCAATCGGAATTCCATTTTCCATGACAGGTAATTTTTTGATGTTATACTTAGTCATTAAATCTATTGCTTCTTGTATGCCTTTATTGCTGTCAATAGTTATAACCGGGCTGGACATTATATCTTTTACTTTTATAACTTCTGAATAAATGTCCTCTTTATTCACTTTCATTAATAAGTCAGAATCTGTTAGAATTCCTATTATCTTGCCGTTTTCCATGATTAGTAAAGCATCAGGCGTATCATTCTCTAAGATAAACGAAACGCTTTTTATTGATTTATTCTTATCTACTGCCTCAATATCATGCATCCTCTCTTTTATATTCATTTTATACTACCTTATTACTGGCTATTTTCCAATTTCTTTTGCAACTCTTCATAGTCTTTTCTTAAATCTTCATATACTTTACTTTTAGAATCGGCTTTGTTATGTTTCATATCCCATTTTACTAACATCATCGCCTTCTTTATCTCTTCCATCTGTTCTTTAATTGCTTCTTGGTTCATTTTCCCCCCAATAATTTAGTCTTAATATAATGTAACAAAATACTAAATATTCCATAAACTGTTAGACAAATACCTCCGAAAAAACTAAATACCCCTATAATCATTAACCAGCCCATGCTAGTGTTACTTGCAGATGCAGTAAGTACTAAAAAAACCACACCCATTATTGTTAATATAATTCCTCCAATAACAAATTCTTTGCTCATAATTTTCCCTCAATTATTTTTAGGATTTTTTGATATAACCCCAAAAAGCGCTTCTGCTGCACTTTCTGGACCTTTTGTTTCAAATCCTGGAATTCCAAGCCGTGTTCGTAACTGCGCTATCTTAACTCCAGATTTAAACAGCGCTTTAAAATATTTTTTTGCTAATTTTTCATGAAGTTCTTGATATTGGATAGGACCGAATATATTCGCAAAATAAGAATGAACCAAACCTTTTTCAGTAGTTGTTCCTTTGGCCATCCTAGCTCCATCTCGAAATACTTCAAGCGCATCATATACAGAATGAAACTCATCAAAAAAAGGATGAGCATCATCAACTTGTTCATAATTATTTGCATATAATAAAAAATCTACAGGATAGCCTTGAAGAACTTCTTTAAGGGTTGTAACTGGTAATAATGCCCTTGCATTAATCTTTTGAGGACTCATAATTATTGATCTGTCAATGTTTCCAAAAGCAAATCCTGGCTGAAGATCATCTAATCTAACAAATGCGCCTGTTTCAGTCCCATAGGCTTTTATTTTGCCATCTTTTGAAAGTTCTAATGAACCCATGTCATCAAATATGATAGTCATATCACGAATGTATTTTTCGCCAAGAACACGAAATGCTTCGAGTGATTCTGACTTTCCAGCGCCTGTATCTCCTAAAATAATAACATTAGCAGATTTGCCATTCTTAAGACTGATTTTTACCATAGCTCCATGAATTGGTAATCTTCCCCTTTTCATCATTATAATGTTATGCAGAGTCAACATCATCTTCTTGATATATCCAAAATAACCAAAATCATCTGATCCTGGAACAGCAGCTACGAGCATGTTGTTTTTTTCATCATCAAAAAATACTGTTGGCAGATTTCCAAATTTTTTAAGTGATTCTTCTGGAACTCCATATGCATAAATAGCATCAGGTTTTCTTTTAAAATCATTATCGTCTGCTAATTCAAACAAATTTGCAAGAGCAGTTCCTAAGCCAATAAATTTGTTATGGAAAAAAAGATGAATAACAAGATTGCCTACCTTTGCAGGATAACACAACCAATCCTCACCGTTTATACTTATTTCATCAAGTGGATTTGAATCAACCTTTTTGAATTGACCGGTTCTTTTATTCATAGGAGGATCAATAATTAATGGGGGTTCAATAAGAACTTGTTTAATAAAATGGATATCTTTTAGCTTATTGTAAGGAGCAGAAGGACATGGCCAATTTTCTTTAGTTACAATAAGTCCTATCTGACACCCTGCAGGCATCTGACGATATATACGGCAGTGTTCATTAGTAATATTCTCACATATATCTCTGTAAACCTTACGAACAAGATAATTAAGAGATTCTACTGTTTTATTAAATGTTCTGTATGGTCTCTTATGGAATGAAATCTCTTTGCTATTATTTGAGTAACATATGAAAAACCGTTCAAAGTTACGCCAGTAATTATATAAATTTTCAACAAACTGATTAAGCAAATAAGTATCTTTAAAAAAACCCTTGAATTCAGGAGATGTTTCAATTATCTTTTCTTTAGGAAGTTCTGAAAGTTTTTGCAAAAGATTAATTATAGTCTTCTTCTGTTCATCTTCAGACATTCTCTGTGGGAACACTTCCAAAAGAAGAGAATCTCTTTTTCTAAGATAATCTAAGAATCTATGGATTATATTTTTGAATAGTTCAGTCTTGGTTAAGCTTATTGAATCTCTGCAAATTCTACCATTACTTCTAATTATTACCTGTTTATCATAAAAAGAATAGTTTGATTTTTGCATTTTATTAACCCCTTATTTTTCATTAATGGTTCTTTTACAATTGAATTTTTATATCCTATTCTAATACATTACATATTTAAAAAGTCCACTTTAGTGCTTACGCTTTGTAACCTTCGGTTTAGTGTTTCTCATGTTTAGGATGTTCATGTCCTTTTTTTTTTCTGTTTCTTAAATGCTCAATATGGGCAACTTTTTCTTTCAGAAATTTATTAAAATTTAATCCATTTTTCTCGATCAATGCAGAAGCATGATACCCTCCTAGAAAGTGAGGCATAATTACATAAGTCGCACCACCTTTATCATATAATGCTATAGCTTCATCAATTTGGTGAGAAACAACAATTATAATTGCTTTTTTATTAGATTCTCTAACTTTATTAATTAACAAAAGATTTGTATCAAATTCTTGTATTGTTGAAACTATCATCTTCGCTTTTGAAAGATTTAATTCATTTAATAATTCAGAATCACTTGCATCCCCATATCTGCAATCAATTCCTTCTTTTGCTAAATCAATTATGATCTCAGGATTATAATCCACAACTAAAAACTTCTTTTTTATTTTTTTTAAAGATTCTAACAAATCATAACCAACACTATCATATCCAAAAAGAATGACATCATAAATTTCATGCTCATGATATTTGTGTTCATCTATTTTTTTACCTTTTCTTTCAAATACTCTCAAATATTTTGATAGATAGGGGTATATCTTATTTGCATAAATTATCATATAACTAGAACCAGCAATAGTTATTAAACCAATAACAGTTACAAAAGACAAGATTTCATTTGTTAGATGTCCAACTTTAACTCCTAAGGCAATAAGGATTAAAGAGAATTCACTTATTTGAGCTACAGTTAATCCTGCTAAGAAACTAGTTCTTTTAGTGTAGCCAAGCAAACCCATTAAGGTCATTACTATCAATGGATTTCCAATCAATATGAATGCGGAAAGTATTATTATAATTACTATATGTTGACTTATATCTTCAAACCCCATCTGGGAGCCTAGCAATATAAAAAAGATAACAATAAAAAAATCACGGAGTGGTCTCATTCTAGAACTAATTTCATAGCGGTATGGAGAGAAAGACAGGGTAATGCCTGCTAGTAGCGCCCCTATTTCTATTGAAAAATTCAAATAATAAAAAAGAGAAGATAATGCCAGACACCAACCAATCGAAAACAATAATAAAAATTCTTGGGATTTCGCAATGGCTTTAGTCATACTTGGTAATATATAAATACCTATTAAGAATAACAACACTAACAAACCAAATCCTTTTAAAATTGTTCCAAAAACCAAAGTAGTAAAATTGAATCCGGATGGGATTGATGAAATAACCATCAAGATGAGTATTGCAATTAAATCCTGAACAATTAAAAATCCAATA
>CAZSMA010000028.1:14336-15895 GCA_964608065.1 uncultured Methanosarcinales archaeon | reverse complement strand
GCATATCTTAAGAAAGCATAACTGTCAACATCTGGAAGCCATTTTCCTTGTAATAATGGAACATTTCTTGTTCTAATATGATAACCAAACCATGCAATAATTAACATTGCTCCGTAAATTAACCAATTTTTCTTTTCTTTGGCTTTTTTGATTAATTCATCTTTTCTCTTTTTAATCTCAGCTAAGTCTAATGGTTTATCTTCTACAGAATCTTCTTGGAATTCATCTCTTTTTTCTTCAAAATCTTCCATTCTAGTTATTGTTAGATGATTTATTTAAATAGTTTTTGATAATTTATTCATAATGCTTTTAAATAGTTGGTTTCTCTTTAAGCTGATGAAAATAGTATTAATTTCAACATCTACGTATCCTAGTGACCAGGGTTTAAGAACTATATCTAGTTGTTTGAAACGAGCAGGGCATAAAGTTAAGATAATTTTCTTACCTATGGCTGAAGATTATACTTTAAAATATTCTGATAAAGTTTTGAATCATTTGTCTAAACTTTGTTCTAATGCTAAGTTAATTGGTGTTTCTGCTTATGCTTCTACTTCTGTTAGGGCTGAGCAAGTAATTAGTGTATTGAAGAAATGGGATATTCCTATAGCTTATGGCGGTCCGCATGCTACTATTTCTCCTGACAAGTGTATTGAAGTTTGTGATATAGTGGGGCGTGGAGAATGTGAAGATGCTATGGTTGAGTTAGCTTCAAGAATTGATAAAGGTAAAGATTATTTTGATATTCCTAATTTTTGGTTTAAGAAAGGTTCTAAAATTATTAAGAATGATATTGGTAAGATGCCTGATTGTTTAGATTGCTTTGAACATCCTGATTATGATTTAGAGAACCATTACATTTTAGAGAAAGGTAAGTTGGTTCGGTTTCTTGAAAGACATTTGAATGGTATGATATTTTTTATGACTACCCGCGGTTGTTGTAATGCATGTACTTATTGTAGCAATCATTTGTATCGTCAACTTTACAGAGGCAAAGGTAAATTGCTTCGTAGATATTCTGTTAATTATGTAATTAAAGAGTTGAAAAGGTTGAAGTCTAGGTTTAAGACTGTAGGTTTTTTTGATATTCGTGATGAAACTTTGTTAGCTCGTCCTTTAGAAGAAATAAAAGAGTTTGCTGATTGCTACAAAAAAGAAGTTGGAATGCGGTTCAAGTGCTTGGCTGATCCTACAACTATGGATTATGACAAATTAAAATTATTAGTTGATGCTGGATTGACAGACATTATAATAGGTATACAATCAGGTAGTAATAGAGTTAATTTAGAAGTTTACAAGCGTTACATTAAACGTTCACAAGTTGTTGATGCTGCTAAGATTGTTAACAAGTTTAAGAATTTAGCAGTAATGTATGATATGATTACAACTAATCCTTATGAAGAAAAAGAAGATGTTTTGGATAGTATTAAACTTTTAATGGAAATTCCTAAACCTTATTTCTTGTCTGTTAATAATTTAGTATTTTTCTTAGGCACTCCTTTGTATGAGCAAGCTATTAAGGATGGTGTTATTAAAACTAAGAAAGATTCTGCTTTTGATTT
>CAZSMA010000028.1:0-14236 GCA_964608065.1 uncultured Methanosarcinales archaeon | reverse complement strand
AGGTATAAAGTTTAAACTTTGCCTCTGCGAACAAAGTTTGAATTCTCATTAAACAACCTAAAGCTAACAACTAAACCTCTACAAATCCATAAACATTAAAAACCAAATAAAAATAATAAAAACTATGAAGATTGCTTTTACACAAGCATATTATTTACCTGTAGTAGATGGACCAGGACAAGTAATACACGAAATAGCATCAAGATTAGCAAAAAAAGGTCATGATGTGCATGTATATTGTTCTGATAGTGATAAATACAAAAGAATAAAGAAAAAAGAAGAAACAATAGACGGTGTAAAAATACACAGATGTTATAACTGGTTTACAATAGCAAACTTTGCAACATTCTGGCCTTCTGTAATAAGAAAACTAATGAAACAAGATTTTGATATAATACACTCACATGTGTCAGGACACTCTTATGTTTTATTCTCAGGATTAGTATCAAGATTAAAGAAAATCCCCCATGTACACACAACACACTGCTGTTGGACTACAGGTTTCAGATCTTGGTTCGGAAAAGTAGCAACAAAAATAGTGTACGCAACTTTACTTCCATTAATGTTTAGATGGACAGATAAGATTATTGCAATAACACCTTGGGAATTAAAAGAGATACAAAAGCATGGTGGCAAAAAAAATAAAATTACAGTAATACCTAATGGTATGGATAACATCTTATTCAAAAAAGTTGAAAACAATCAATTCAGAAAAAAGCATAACATTCCTGAAGATGCTAAACTAGTTTTATTCTTTGGAAGATTAAATCCTACAAAAGGTGTTGACAAGTTAGCTGAAGCTGCTTTAGAAATCCTTAAACAAAGAAAAGACACTTACTTCGTATTCCTAGGACCTGATGAAGGTATGAAAGCTAAAGTTGTAGAAATTTTAAAAAACCAAGATAAAATTAGAATCTTGGGTCCAATCAGAGGTAAAGATAAGATTGCAGAGATGTATCAAGCTGCAGATTTATACTGCTTGCCAAGTTACAGAGAAGGTCTGCCGTTAACATTATTTGAAGCCATGGCTTCTGGATTGCCTATAGTAGCCTCGCCTGTAAACGGCATACCTTATGAAATGGATGACCCTGAAAATGGTTTCTTTGTAAAGTATGGAGATGTACCTGGTTTAATAGAAAAAATTACTAAATTATTAGATGATAAAGAATTAAGAAATAAAATTGCTAAGAACAACAAAGAAAAAGCTAAGAAATACACCTGGGACATTATAACTGATAGAACTTTTAAAGTGTATGAAGAAGCCATAAAGGAACATAAAAAATAGTGGTAATGTTTATATAGTTCTTTTATTTTGGTGTTGAAAATGGATAAAGAGAGAATTTTAGAGTTATTAGAACAAAAAAGAACAATTGCAGAACTTTTTGAAATAACTAAATTAGAAAAAGATAAACTAATTGAAATTCTTAGAGAATTAAAAAATGAAGGGAAACTTGAAAGGAATATTGAAGATGAAAAAAAGTATTATTCTTTGAAAAAACAAAAAAAGCCTAAAGTTAACTTATTCCAAACACTTTTTGAGATTAAGAAAGATAAGTGGCTTTTGTTTTTATTAATAATTATTGTAATCTTAGGATTAACTATAAGAGTAGTTTATCCAACTGAACCTGGTTTATGGAATGATGATATGAGCATATTACCAACTGCTTTACTTTGGTTTTATCCGCATACAGAGTATCCTGGTTTATCTGGGCAAGGTGAAACTGCGTTTGGTAATTATTTGATAGGAAAAAGTTGTATGTTGTCGGGACAAGATTTTTCTGAGGTTACTAAAATAACGCCTATGTTTTTTCCAAACCGGCCGATGTTATTAGCTAATATTTCAAAAGCCGAAGATTATTGCAGAATACCTATGTATATCTTTGGGATTGCTTTTTTCTTGTTAATAATTTTATTTGCATCAATGCTGTTAGATAAATATGCAACAATATTTATATCTGCATTTTTTGCATTTTACCAGTTCTTATTAATGTTTAGTAGAATGTTACATATAGATGTTATACTTTATACTTTTATAACTGTGGGATTAATTTTCTTATGGAAATCTTATATCTCGGAAAAATATAGCAGGCAAGAATTAATTAATTTCTGTGTGTCAATGGGCTTTTTTGCTTTAGCCTTTGCAACAAAGATTCCAGGGATTTTATATGTTGGTTTTTCTTTTTTAATCTTGCTTGATAAATATAATGGAGAGATATTACAATTAATAAAACAAATTAGTTCACAATTTGGATTAAAAATAGCTAATAAAATTAAAGAGCAAAAAACAAATCCCTGCCATTTTTACAAGGTAATTATCTATTCAATAATAACTTATATTATAGTTTTATTGCCTACTTTAGAATTTAAATTACAAAATGCTTGGTTTGTAATCCTAAAATATAGTGCTGTTGATGTATCAAAAGGTTCACCCTATAGTTCATTAGCGTTTAATAAACATTTTTGGAGTTTGGGATTATATAATTTTTTTGTTAGTATAAATATTATTGATTTGTTTGTTTTTATTTTTTCAATTTTTATTTTTGTTAAACTTATAAGAAAGAAAAAAGATTCAAAAGAAAAATTTATTTTTTACTTAATGTTGTTTTTCTTAGTAGCCTTGTTTTCATTTGGAGCAATGAATTTATTAAGAGTTTTTATTTCGTTAGGATTAGGATTAATTTTCATTATGGCTTTAACATTCTCCGATAAATCTTATTCGGTATTTAATGTTTTTAAAATAAAACAAAAAAGAAATATTTTCTTAGTGATTATGATTATATATATTATTTTGGGAGCTTACTTAGCTTTTGGAGATGCACCTTATTTTAATAAAAACAATGAGGTTTTGTGCAAATTTATAAATTGTCCTTATCAATCCTATACAGGGTTAGCAGAATCACAATTGGGAGAGTACATGGCTACACTTTTAGCAGATAATCCTAATGAAACATTTGATCCATTAGAATCAACACATATGGTTTATTATTATGTAATGCCTGAGCAATCACAATTACATTATATCTTTAGAGAATCATTTAAACAACAAATAGGGAGATTACCAACAGTAAAAGAGAAAGTAGAATATTTTAAACCAAATAATCGTACAATAAGATATCTTTTAATGGATCCAACAATAGATTATAAAGATGATTATGTGGAAGAATTAAAAACTTTTTATGAACCTAATCATAGAATTCTAATTAAACATGATATTGAAGTAGCATGGGTTTATGATTTGAAGAATTTAATTTTTAAATAATTATTTCTTAAAAATTACAATTGCATGAGTAAATGCATCTCTTAGAGAACGTTTTACTTCTACCTTAGAAAAATTACATTCGAAAGCTAATTTTTTCAAATCAATTTTTGAAGATAAAAGATTAATTTCATCCGGAAATAAGTCAATTTTTTTCCCAAATGTTTTTGCAATAGCTTCTATTATAGTAATTGTAATATTAACAGGACCTATTTTTGGTGGCCAAAATAAAACTGCATAATTTCCTTCTTTTAAAACTCTTGAAAATTCAGATAAAGCTTTTTTGATTTCATCTTCAGTAAGATGTTCCATAACTCCTAAATTCCAAACACCATTAATAGATGAATCTTCAAAAGGCAAATTTAAAATGTTACCCACAACGCATTCATCAACCTGTTTTACTTGTTTTGCTAGTTCTAAAGCTGAAGGGGCAATATCCAATGCAATAATTTTTCTATCTCGTTTATTTAGTTTTATAGTGGTTTGAGAAGTTCCAGAACCACATTCTACAAACGTTCCTTCACTTGGAAAATATTTATCTAAATAATAGGCAACTGCATTTGCAATAATATTTTTTCTATAAAAACTACAAAAATTTCCTAATAAACTTTTGTTTAATTTTAACCAATGAAGATTCCAATTTTTATTCCCTGTTTTCTTCATATTTTCACCTTAACTAGTAAATTTTTATTAAATAAGACTTATTTAAAAGCTTTGTCCTAGAAAAAAGACTAATTATTCAATAAATTTATAAATGATATAATACAACTTTTTTTTAAAATGTCTAAAACTGCTTTAATTACAGGAATCACAGGTCAAGATGGAGGTTATTTAGCTGAATTATTGCTAAAAAAAGGGTATAATGTTTATGGTCTAATAAGAAGAACTTCTACTGAAAGTACAGAAAGAGTTCAACATTTGTTAGATAAGGGTAAAATTGAGTTAATTAGCGGTGATATGGTTGATCAATTGTCTTTAATTGAAGCTTTAAAAAAGTCTGAAGCAGATGAAATTTATAATTTGGCTTCTATGTCTTATGTTAAAGCATCATGGGATCATCCTGTTGGTACTGCTGATTATACTGGTGTTAGTGTAACTAAAATGTTGGAAGCAATGAGACATGTTGCTCCTAAAGCAAGATTTTATCAAGCTTCTAGCAGTGAAATGTTTGGTAAAGTTCAAGCTACACCTCAAACTGAAACTACTCCTTTTTATCCAAGAAGTCCGTACGGAGTTGCTAAGTTGTATGGTCATTGGATTACTATTAATTATAGAGAAAGTTATAATTTATTTGCATGTAGTGGGATTTTATTTAATCATGAAAGTCCAAAAAGAGGGATGGAGTTTGTAACAAGAAAGATTGCTTATAATGTTGCAAAAATCAAATTAGGATTATTAGATGGTTTCAAATTAGGAAACATGGATGCTAAGCGTGACTGGGGTTATGCTGGTGATTATGTTAAAGCTATGTGGGGTATGTTAAACCATCATGAACCTGAAGATTTTGTTATTGCAACAGGTGAAACTCATAGTGTAAGAGAATTTGTTGATGCTGCATTTAATCATGTTGGTATTAGTGATTGGCAAAATTTTGTTGGTACTGATCCAAGGTATATGAGACCAGCTGAAGTTGACTTATTAGTTGGAGATTATTCAAAAGCTAGAGCTTTATTAGGATGGAAACCAGAAGTAACTTTCAAAGAGTTAGTTGGAATGATGGTAGATTCTGATATTAAGAAGTTGAAAAATGAATGTTCTAATAACAGGGATTGAAGGTTTTGTTGGCCCTTATATAGCGGAACTTTATTTTGGTAAAGCTAATGTTCATGGTACTTATTTACTAGAATCTGAAGAAAAGTTAGAAGGCGTAGAATATCATCACATGGATGTTGAAGATAAAGAGTCTGTTAACAAAGTTATTTCTGAAGTTAAACCAGATGTAGTTTTTCATTTAGCTGGATTTAGTTCTGTTGCGCAAAGTTGGAAAAATCCTGAAAAGGTAATGTCTGTTAATGCACAAGGTACAAAAAATCTTTTAGAAATTATAACTGAGTTAAATTTAAATCCTAAAATTTTAGTAGTTTCGTCCTCTGAGATTTATGGTAAACCTTTAGTAATTCCTATGGGTGAAGAACATCCTTTAAATCCAGGAAGTCCTTATGCTGAGTCTAGGTTAAAACAAGAAAAAATTATTGCTCAGTATAAAGATTTGGATATAATTATTGCTCGGAGTTTTAATCATACTGGTCCTAGACAAAACCCTGAATTTGTTTTTCCTTCATTTGTAAAACAAGTAGTAATGATTGAGAAAGGTTTACAAGAGCCTGTTATTAAACATGGTAATTTAGATGTAAAAAGAGATTTTTCTGATGTTAGAGATGTTGTAAAAGCTTATGTTTTGCTAATAGAAAAAGGTAAAGCACATGAAGTTTACAATGTTTGTTCTAATAATTTATTATCTTTAAATGAAATGTTAGATTTACTTATTTCAATGAGTTCTAAACAAATAAAAAAAGAATTGGATCCTGAAAGATTTAGGCCAGTAGATATACCTGTTATGCAAGGAGATAATTCTAAATTGATTAGAGAGACTAGGTGGAGTCCACAGATACCAATAAATCGGACATTGAATGATATGTTAGAATATTTTAGAAAAAGGATTTCATAACCTTTTTAATATCTAAAAACTAATTTTTCTTTATGAAGATAGGATTTTTGCTTTCATCGTTTTATCCAGCTACTGGCGGAAGAGAAGTTATTACTTTTAATCAGGCTAGAGAGTTAGCTAAAATGAGCCATGAAGTTCATATTTTTACTACATTGAAAGATAATTGGAAAAAAGAAGAACTTGTAGAAGGATTGCATATACACAGAACTAAAACTTATTTCCAGTACAAATATTATTTAGAGTTTAATCCTGGCTGGATAAGGAATGTAATGAAGCATAAGCTTGATATCTTACATATACAAAGTTTTGGTTTCATAATGGCAGACATTGCAGTGCTCCTAAAAAAAGCATTTTCTAAAACTAAAATTCTTAATACACCACATGGACCATTCATGGCTTTGCAAAAGTATCCTTGGTGGCAAGAAATTTTAAAAGTTTTTTACACAATCTTTGAATATCCTGTTAACATGCTGTATGATGATGTTGTACAAGTTAATCCTGAACAATGGAAATGGATGACTAAAGTGGGTGTTAGAAAAAAAAGGATTAAGTTTATTCCTAATAGCATACCAAAAGAAGTTTTTAATAAAGTTGATGTTGAGGCTTTTAAGAAAAAGTATAATTTACAGAATAAGTTAGTGATAAGTTACTTAGGTAGAATTCAAAAGTATAAAGGTTTAGATCAAGTTGTAAAAGTTTTGCCCGATTTAGTTAAAGCAAACCCTAATATTTGTTTTTTGGCTATGGGTAAGGATTCAGGTGATATGGAACGTTTGAAAAAACTGGCTAAAGATTTAGATGTAAGTAAAAATATTGTTTTTGCAAGTGTTAATGATGAAGAAAGGTTGGCTGGTTTAGATGTTTCTGAAATTTTTGTGTTACCAAGTGAGTGGGAAGCTTTTGGTATTGTTATTATTGAAGCTATGGCTAGGCATAATGCTGTGATTAGTACTACAACAGAAGGTGGTAATTTCTTAATTGAAGAAGGTAAAAATGGTTATTTGTATGATTATAAGGATACTAATCATTTGAGGAAGCATTTGTTGAAGTTGATTAAAGATGATAAATTAAGGCATAAAATGATGGAAACTAATTATTCGTATTCTAAAGAGTTCTCTACTGAGAAGATAGCCAAGCAATTAGAAGCTTTGTATAAGAAGGTTCTAAAAGAGAATTAATTAAACATTTCTTTTTCTACAGCACCACACATTATATGCCCTGCAGTGATATGTATTTCTTGAATTCTGTTACAGTTATCAGAAGGTGCTTTCAAAATAGCATCTAATGCTAATTCTAACATTTTGCCACCAGTAGCTCCTGTAAAGCCAATTACTTTAGCTCCTTTTTCTTTTGCAGTTTTAAGAGCATTAATTACATTTTGAGAATTACCTGATGTGCTGATGCCAATTACAACATCTTTATCATTAACTAATCCTTCTACTTGTCTTGAAAAAACATGTTCGAACCCCATATCATTTGCAATTGCAGTTTTAATAGAAGTATTTGTTGTTAAGGCTAAAGCAGGTAAACTAGGTCTAGGATTTTTACTATCAAGCAAAGAGATAAATTCTGCAGCTAAATGTTGAGAATCCGCAGCTGAACCTCCATTTCCACAAAAGACAACTTTCCCACCTTGTTTTAAAGAATTAACTACAATAGAACTTATTTTTTCTATATCCTCTTTAAGATGAATTAATTGATTTTGAGTTTGAATTGCTTCATTAACACTTTGTTCAATATGTTCTTTCATTTTAGTTTCTTTCTCCAAAATTCAATCATGTCTTTTAGAGTTTGTTCAATTGGAATCTCTTGTTGCCAATCAGTTTTTTCTTTTAATTTACTTGAGTCTCCGTAAATAATTGGTTCATCAGTAGGTCTTAATAATTTAGGGTCTACTTTGATTTCAACTTTAATTCCTGTAATCTCTAATATTTTATCTAAAAGTTCTTGCATTTGGTAAACATTTTCTCCAGAGACGTTGTAAGCTTCTCCAGATTCACATTTTTCTGTTGCTAAGTAAAAAGACCTAACTTCGTCTCTAACATCTGTGATTGCTCTACGTGTGTTTAAGTTGCCGACTCTAAAAATAGGTTCTTGTAAACCTTTTTCAATCATTACAGCTTGTTTTGTGAAGTCTGCACAAACATCATTTACTTTTCCAGGACCTGTAGTATTAAAAATTCTCATTGTAAAACCTTTTAATCCAAAATTTTTGAAATATTGATAAGTTAACATCTCTTGTGCAACTTTGCTTACACCATAAGGATGTAATGGTTTTAGTGAATGTGATTCTTTAATTGGAACTTCATCTTCTGTAACAAAACCGTATTCTGCTGATGAACCAGCAACCATAACTATTGGATTTTGTTCTAATGCTTTAAGGCATTCAAATAAGTTAATTGTTCCTTCTACATTAGCTTGAATAGTATAATTTGGTCTTTCCCATGAAACTGTTGGATAACTTTGTGCTGCTAAATGGTAAACTCTGTCTGGTTTAAATCTAGCTAATAGTTCTTTGAATTTTTCTTTATCTCTTACATCTAATTCAATAGTTTCACCTAATGTTCTTAATTCTTCTAAGTCAGAAATAGGTTCAAAATAAGTTAACATTAATTCAAATCCTTGTTCTTTTAGGAAACGTCCTAAATGTGGCCCCATGAAGCCGCCTGCGCCTGTTAAGAATGCTTTCATTTTGTAACCTCATTAAGTATTAATTTACTAGCAGCATATAAATCTTCTGAAACATAGTTAGGTATTGCATCGTTAAACCCATCTTTACCACCATAACCTGTTTTGACTAATATTGTTTTTGTTCCTGCTAAAACTCCTGATTTTATGTCTCCTATTTTATCTCCAATCATCCAACTGTTTTCTAAATCAATATCAAATTCTTTAGCAGCTTCTAAAATCATTCCTGGTTTAGGTTTTCTACATTCACATTCCACTTTGTATTTGCCTAATCCATGAACTGGGTGATGAAAACACATGAAAGTTTTATCTATTTTAGCACCTTTTTCTTCTAATTGTGAAATAATATAGTTATTAAGATTAATAGCTTCTTTTTCAGAACACATTCCTTTACCTACTGCAGGTTGATTTGTTACTATAAAGACTTTGAAATGTTTGTTTAATTCTTTTATAGCTTCAGCTGCTTTGTCAATTAATTGTACTTTATCTGTAGAAATAATGAATTTAGTTTCTTCTATAATAACCCCATCTCTGTCCAGAAAAACAGATTTATTCATAGATATCTTGCTTAAAATTCATTTTAAAAGCTTTATGGATTAGTCGTTATTTAATAGGGCATTTGCTTGTGGAAATAGCTATGTTCTTTTCATAATCTTTATAAAGCGAAAAAAAGGGGTTGAGTTATAATGAATATAGATTTACATGTACATTCGGAATATGCACCAAATGGTAAATGGCCTTTAAGAAAGATATTTGAATTAGCTAAAGCTAAAGATCTTAGTTATTTGGCTATTACTGATTCATATTGTATAGATGGTTTACAAGAAGCATTTGAGTTAGGTGAAGAATTTGGAATTAAATTAATTAAAGGTGTAGAAATGCAATCTAATTCTAGATTACATATTTTAGCGTATAATTTTGATGAAAATAATGAAAATTTTTTAAGAGCTTTAAAAGAATCAAGAGAATGGGCAGATTCTGGTAAAATTGAAGGTATGGCACAAAAATTGAGAGAGAATTATAATCTTGATATTTCATTAGAAGAAATTTGCAATTTGCAAAATACAATTAGTCCAAGTACTAAACAGTTTTGTCAAGCTCTTGTAATGAAAGGTTATGCTAAAGATTGGGGAGAAGCTAAAGATTTATTCTTTTCTCCTAATTCAAAAAATGGAAATTGTTATGTGGGAGTAAAATATTCTCCAGAATACCTTGTAAAAAAAGCTAAAGAAGCTGGAGCAATAGTAATATTAGCACATCCTCATCAAATTGAAATAAAGGAAGTAGAAATTAATAATTTAATGCCTAAATTGATAGAATCTGGTTTAGATGGTATTGAAATACATTATAATAATCAATCTTTTGATGAAAATAAGAAGCAAAAAGCTTTTAATTTATTACAAAACTTTGAATTAAAAATTATTTCCGGTGGAAGTGATTTTAATGGTCAAAATGTAACTTGTTTAGGAGGAAATCCTAAAATCACAACAGAAATGATTTCAGAAGAACTATTATTTGGAGGAAAATAAAAATGGAACAAACAAATGAAACAATTATAGGAAAATTAAATGCTAATGATTTAACTCTTAATTTTATGGGTCCAGTAAATAACTCAGAATTAGTTCAAGAACAAACTATGCATCAAGTCTTTAAAGTTAGTTCTGATAAAAGTAATTTTTATGTTAAAATTGGAAAGCCTAATGATAAAGACCATGGTGCTAGGGAAATGAAAACTGAAACTAATTGGTATAGGCTTTTTAAACATGATTTTGAAATTCAAAATGCTCCGGATGCAATTTATGCAGAATTAGAAGATGATGTTCATGTTTTGACAGTTCAGGAAGTATTAGGAGAAACTTATGATAAAATTTTAAGAAGAGATTTGAGCTTTGATAGTCAAGCTCCAGTTTTAGAAGAATTAATGGATATTTCTGCAAGAGTAAGTGATAAGGGATATAAATCTTTTTTAGCTGACAAAGAAAATATTTCTGCATTTTTTGGTGAGTTTGATGAAGGTGAATGTAATTTTTTAGTAGGTAGAACTCTTAAGATTTTAAGAGCAACTCTTGATGAAAAAGCAGAAGTAAAAATTCAAATCCTTGAAGGAAATTTGAAAAATGATGCATCTCCTTTATTAGTGGATGAAAAGTTTAGATCTTTTTATAGAGATGCAATTCCTTTAAATTGGATAAAATCTACAATTACTAATAAGCCAGTCCCTATTGATTTAGGAAGTACAAGTTATAGGCCTGTTCAATTTGATTTAGTGGCTTTAATTGAAACTCCTAAATGTGGATTAGATAATTTAACAGAAGAACAAAGAGATTATCTAATAACTAAAAGATGGGAATTAGATCAAAAAGATAAAGTTTCTTTAGAATTATTTGATAAAATCTTTCAAATGACAAGTTTCTTAAAAAATTGTTCTGGTTTAGCTTCAAGAATCCAACATATTAAAGATAATAAAACAAAAATAGAAGTTAGTGTTGATGTAGAAATGTATCAAAACAGATTAAGAGATAATTTAGAAGGAAGAGATTTTCATATTGCAAGAGCATTGGCAGCAAATAAAAAACTAATACAAAGAAATTATGTTGATGCTTCTGAATTTAAAATAACAAAAGAATTCCTGCAAGAATTAAGTCAAGGGAAGTATATTTAAATAAACTAAAGAGATTTAAAATATAATGAAATTAGTATTGACAGTAGGTGGACAGGGCGTAAGATTGCAACCTTTAACTTATGATATTCCTAAGCCTATGTTAAAAATAGCAGATAAGCCTATATTAGAGTATGCTATTGAATGGGCTAAAAAAAATGGGATTAATGAGATTATAATTTGTTCTGGTTATCTTGCTGAACATATTGAAAATTATTTTGGTGATGGATCTAAATTTGGAGTTAATATAAAATATTCTGTTGAAAAAGAAAAATTAGGTACTGCTGGTTGTATTAGATTAGCTAAAGAATTAATTGGTGATGATGATTTTATTCTTTTACATGGAGATATTCTTTGTAAAATAGATGGTATTAAATTAATGGATTTTCATAAGAAAAATAATGCTACCTGTACTCTAGTTGTTCATAAGTCTTCTCATCCCAAAGATAGTGATTTGGTGGGATCTAATGAAACAGGTAAAGTAATTCAATTTTGGAGAAAACCTCATCCTGGAGTGCCCCCTACAGATGTAGGTAATGCAGGATTACATGTATTTAGTCCTAAAGTGATAGATTATATTCCTGAAGGTAAATTTTCTTTAGAGAAAGAGTTAGTTCCTAAGTTATTAGAAGTTAATGAATCTGTTTATGCTTATAATACAGATGAATTCTTGAAAGATATGGGTACTTTTGATAGAATCCAAGAATTAGATAAAAAAATTAAAAAAGATGGTTGGTGAACTTGGTAAACTTTAAATTTTGATTTTAAATTAATAAGTTTTTTAAAGGGCTTAAAAGTCTTCAAATCAGTTAAATAAGGAAATATTATGAGAATTATATGCAGAAGTCCAGTTAGAGTAAACTTAGCAAATGGTGGAGATACTGATTACTATGTTGAACAGATTGGCTGGGGTTGTATTATTAGTGTAACGTTATCTTCACATTTCTATGAGTTTGAAATAAATGATGAAGGAGAAGCTAAAATAGATATTGTTGATTATTTTAATCCTTCAAACTTAAACAGAACTCATTTTCTCGAATCAAATGTTTCTGAATTAGACTTATTGAAAGCTACATTAAATTATTTGAATTTACCTTTTGATAATTCTTTTATATTGAGAACTAATGTACCTATGCAATCTGGATTAGGTGGTTCATCTTCATTAAATGTAGCAATGTTTGCTTCAATGTTAAAATTTAAAGAACAAAAATTTACACCCCATAAAATAGCTGAAATGTCTTATGATTTAGAAAGAAATTGTTTGAATGTTCCTGGCGGTTATCAAGATCAGTTTGCAGCTGCATATGGTGGTGGATTTAATTATATGGAATTTAAGGAAGGAAAAGTAGGAGTTGAAAATTTAAATCTGCCTGAAGAAACGATAAAGAAACTTGAGAATAATATTTTAATTTATTTTTTACAAAATAGGGAAGTTTCTGGGAGCGAAGTTCACAACTGCCAAAAAAAAGAAGCAGAAAAAAATCCTGAATTAATAAAAAAGTTATTAATTGAAAAAAGAGTGAATGCAATGAATATTAAAAAAGCTTTACAAGAAGGACGTTTAGATGATTTTGGAAGATTATTACAAAAAGAAGGAGAGATTAAAAATAAAATGACTGGCGAAAAAGGTTGTTCTTTTGCTAAAGATTTAATGCAACAAGCTTTAGATACAGGAGCATTAGGTTGTAAAATTTCTGGTGCTGGTGGTGGTGGTTGTGTATTGTTTTATGTTCCAAATGATAAAATAAATAAAGTAAAAGAAGTTTTATCAAATGCAGGAGCTTTGGAAATGAGATTTAGATTTCAAAGACAACATGAGCTAGGAATTATGTTAAAAGGAGATTTAAGATGATATCAATTGTAATAACAGCATTTAAAGAACCAATGGTTTACAAAGCTATTGAAGCTATTTTATTCCAAAAAATTAAAGAAGATTATGAATTAATTGTAGCTGCTCCTGATGAAAAAACAAAAGATGTCGTTGAGCATTATCAAAAAAAATATTCTCAAGTAAGATACTTCCATGATCCTGGCAAAGGTAAAAGTTATGCTTTAAATTTATTATTCAAAGAATTAAAGGGAAGAATTTGGATATTTACAGATGGTGATGTTTTCTTAGACAATGGTTCTATTGATGAAATTATAGATGCTTTCAAAAATGAAAAAGTAGGTTGTATTTGTGGTAGAGTTATTTGTGAAAATCCAAGGTATACTTTGTATGGTTATTGGGGTAAACTTTTAGCAGATGTTGGTGCACATAAAATAAGAAAAGAGCTTGACAAACAAAACAAGTTCTTGGAGTGTAGCGGCTATCTTTTCGGTTTTAGAAATAATAGAACAATAAAAGAAATACCTTTAGATGTTGCTGAAGATTCTATAATCCCTTATTACTTCTGGAAGAAAGGCTACAAAATAGCTTATGTGCCTCAAGCAAGGGTTTTTGTTAAAAATCCAACTAATATGAAAGATTGGTTAAAGCAAAGAAAAAGAACAGCAGATGCTCACACCAAATTAACTAAATATGCTCCTGATTTTCCTAAAGTTAAATCTTTTAAGAATGAAGCTTTGAAAGGGATACTATGGATATGGAGTTATCCTAAAACTATGAAAGAATATTTATGGACAATAGAATTGATCTTTGTAAGGCTATACATGTGGCTCTCACTATTCTATGATTTAAAATTTAAAAGAAAAGAGTACAATGATGGTTGGGAGCGTTCTGAGTCAACTAAGAAATAATATAAGCAAAAGATATTTAAAACTATTGAAGTTTGTAAACTGTTATGGCTAGTGAAGAAAATAACTCCAAAGATATTCTCGGGAATTTTTTCAATAAATATTTTAATATTATTTTATTATTAGTTATGGCCTTTGCTTTTATTTTACGATTTAAATATATGACCATTAATACAGCAGTATGGTGGGATGAAGCAGATTATTTATCTTTAGCAAAACATTTTGCTTT
>CAZSMA010000027.1:0-16160 GCA_964608065.1 uncultured Methanosarcinales archaeon | reverse complement strand
AGATTGAAAATGGTTATGATTTGGTTTTAGGATCAAGGTTTAGAGGGAAGATAGAGAGTATGCCTCTTTTGAAGAGGATGGGGAACATGGCTTTTTCAAGAGTTATATCAGGTATTACTAAATTAAAGATAACAGATTCTCAGACAGGATTCAGAGCTTTTACTAAGAAGGTTGCTGAGAAAATAAGGATTACATCAAATTACACATATACACAGGAGCAGATTATAAGAGCTTCAAGGATGAAGTTCAGGATAAAGGAGATTCCGATATATTTTGCAAAAAGGCATGATAAAAGCAGGTTAATGAAAGGACCTTTTGATTTTGCTTCCAGAGCTGGAGTTAATTTATTGAGAATTTACAGGGATTATGAGCCATTGAAGTTTTTTGGAAGTTTTGGAGCGTTATTTTTTTGTTTTGGTTTTTTGATTGGTTTATGGCTTGTTATTTTGTTTTTGAAAACTGGCAGTGTGGGTCATATTCCTTCTTTGATATTATCTATGCTGCTTATGTTAATAGGGGTTCAGATAATTTTCTTTGGTTTCTTAGCTGATATGCGTAAAAAATGACAAGAATATGTGTTGTTGGTTTAGGATATGTGGGATTGCCTTTAGCTATTGAGTTTTCTAAACATTTTGAAGTAATTGGTTTTGATGTAGATGAGAAAAGGATTGATGAGCTGAAAAATAAGGTGGATAGGACTAATGAAATTAGTAAAGAAGAGATAGAGCAATGCAAGGTTGTTTTTACTGATGATTCTAGTAAGATAAAAGAATGTGATTTTGTTATAATTGCAGTACCGACTCCAATAGATAATGATAAAAAGCCTGATTTAAGTTTTGTGAAGAATGCTTCAAAATTAGTTGGTGAGAATTTAAGTAAAAGTAGCATAGTTGTTTATGAGCCTACTGTTTATCCTGGTGTTACTGAGGAAATTTGTGTTCCCATATTAGAAGAGAGTTCTGGGTTAAAATATAAGGAAGATTTTAAAGTTGGTTATAGTCCTGAAAGAATCAATCCTGGAGATAAAGAGCATACTGTTGATAAGATTGTTAAAGTTATTAGTGGTTGTGATGAAGAAAGTTTAGGTAAAATAGAAGAAGTTTATTCTAAGATTGTTAAAGCAGGGGTTTTCAAAGCTAAGGATATTAAGACAGCAGAAGCTGCTAAAGTTATTGAGAATATACAAAGAGATTTGAATATTGCTTTAGTTAATGAGCTTTGTCTGATATTTGAGAAGATTGGAATAAACACAAAAGATGTTATTGAAGCTGCTGGAACCAAATGGAATTTTCAAAAGTTTTATCCTGGTTTTGTAGGTGGGCATTGTATTGGTGTTGATCCTTATTATTTAACCTATAAGGCTGAGGAGATGGGTTATGTTCCTAAAGTGATATTAGCTGGAAGAGAGATTAATGAGTATATGGCTTTGCATGTTGGAAAGATATTAATTGATAAGTTAAAGAAAGGTTCAAAGGTTTTAGTTATGGGGCTGACTTTTAAAGAGAATGTTCCTGATGTAAGGAATAGCAAAGCTTTGGATTTGATAAATCATCTGAAAGAACATGGGATTGAAGTTATTGGTTGTGAGCCTTTGTTAAGTGATGATGATGTTAAGGATAAGTTTGGTGTTGATAATGTTAAATTTGATGAAGTTGGTAAAGTAGATGCTGTTGTTGTGGTTAACAAACACAATGATTTCAAAAATATTTCTTTGGAAGATTTAAAACAAAAGATGGACAATCCAACTCTTTTTGATATTAAAGGAATGTTTGATAAAGAAGAGGCTGAGAAATTAGGGTTTGATTATATTTCATTGTAAAATGTTAATTATACATCATTTGATACTAAGTTTGTTGTTAAGTGGGTTGTTGTTCAAGTTCTATAGCTGGAATGTTGTTTTTGTTTTGGTTGGAGGAGTTTTGGTTGATATTGACCATTATCTGCTTTATGCACTTAAGTATAAAAGTCTGAATCCAAAAAAAAGTTATCAAAGGTTTAAAGAAACAAGGAAAAGAGGTTATAGGGAAGAACCAACTGTTTTTGAATTGTTGTTTCACTCAATAGAATTTTTTGTTTTAATGATTGTTTTGTCTTTTTTTTCTGAAATATTTTTTATGATATTCATAGGATTGTTTTTTCATCTGTTGACTGATAAAATATTTCATAAATGGATTTTTGATTTAAGAAAATATGGCAAAATAAAAAAGTATTCTATTATTGGCTGGTATGTAAATAAACGATAATGATAATAATTAAATTAAATTTTCTTCAGCTAAGTGATTATATATATAATCAGAGGTCATTTCAACTCCAGTAGGTGACCAATGACCGTCAGATTTAAAGTAAAAATCATTGAAGTTGTTTTTGGCAATGTGGTATAAATCTAAGTATGTTATATCATAATATGGAAGCTCTGCACTAAAAAATTTATTTACTTTGTTAAATTCACAACATATATGTTGTTCTATAGGGTATTCTCTTATAAGCTTTTTCTGATATTTTTCATTAACATTAAGTTTGCTTGGGATATTAACAACAATAAATTCAAAATTATTCTTAACAGAAAGTTCTTTAAAATTGGTGAATAGAACTAAGACAACGCCCAAGGCAAAGTTCATGTCTGTTCCAGTATAGTTATAATTGTGTAGGACTGAGAGGATTGTTGTATCTACTAAAGGGCCTATTTTTTTCTTTTCTTTTTTTAAATTAAGTTTATCTTTATTAAAATAGAATAATGAGTAAAGGTTTGAATGGCTTAAAAGAAATTTTGATATTGGTTTTTTATTAAAACTAGAGGTAGTAGTGTAGTTTATTTTGAAAGATTTATCAGGGTATACCAAGTCAAGAGTCATTTTATCTCTATTTAAACCAAATCTTGGTTTTTTTATTCCACGACCTTCCCAAGAAGTAGAATCAGAGAAATCATTAGGGTAAAAAAATAAAATAACTATATCTGGTTCATATTTTAGTCCTTCTTCTTTAAAAAGAATGTATTCAAGATCTGTACCATAACCGTCTGATGATAGAAGCAATACCTCCCATGAACTACCAAGTTTTTCTTGTAGCTTATAGGCTATTGTTTCATGCTGGTCAAGACCGTTTCCATTTACAAAGGAATCTCCTAGGAGGATTATTCTTTTTTTGTTTTTGTTTTTTGTGTAATTAATTTCTTTATCAAGTCTTAATCCTTTTGAATTGTATTTGAGGTATACTTTTTTATTTGTGTCTGGTTGGTACATACATCTTGTGTAATTTGGTTTATTAACCCATGCTGCATAATCTGATAACACAATATCAACGCCATTTCCGTTAGGATGAAAAGGGTCCAAACATTCATCATACAATTTCTGTGGGGAAACTATTCTGAGGGATATTTCTATTAATATAATTGTAGATATTATGGAAATAATTAATAATATTAAATTTTTCTTAATTTCTTTTTTTTTAAATTTTTTTTTAAACATTTAACAACAACTATGAATAAAGGATTGTATATATAATTTATGTATTTAACAATAAAAACATAGTAAGTTTTAAATATAATTATTCAGATTTAGCAGTTAAGGGGGATTATATGAACGTTTTATTAATATATGCAAGGTTTAACCAGGAAGTAAGTTATAGGGTGCCTTTAGGTATAGCTTATATTGCTGCAGTTTTAAGAGATAATAATATAGAGGTTGTTCTAAGAGAGGGTGCTTTGTATAAAAGCTGGGAAGGTTATAAAAGAGATTTATTAAGGATAAATCCAGATATTGTTGGAATCAGTTTAAGCAGTTTTTTAGTTGAAAATGCTTTTAATTATGCCAAAGCAACTAAAGAGGTTTTATCTGAAGCTAAGGTTGTTTTTGGAGGACCTCATGCTTCCATAATGATGGAAGAGCTTCTGAAAGATAATAATATTGATATTGTTGCTTATGGTGAAGGTGAGGAAAGTTTTTTAGAGCTGGCAAAAGGCAAGAAATTAAAAGATATTTTAGGGATAATATACAGGGAAGATGGAAATATAAAGAAGAATGCTCCTAGCCCATTTATTGATATTAATAAAAGACCCTTGCCTGCTCGTGACTTGTTACCAATGAAGGTTTATTTGGGTACAAAACCGACAATGCCTTTGCCTTATCCTGCTACTGACATTGAAGCTTCAAGAGGTTGTTTTGGAAACTGTATCTATTGCCAGCCTGTTCTTCGTAAGATGTTTGGATTAAAGATAAGGCAAAGAGATTACAAAAATGTTGTTGATGAAATGGAGTATTTGATTAAGAAGTATAAGGTTAAAGGAATAAATCTAGGCAATGATGAGCCTTTAGTCAATAAATATTGGGTGAGGAATCTCTGCGATGAGATTATCAGGAGGAAGATTAAGGTCAAGATAATAAGTCCTAATAGGGTTGATACTGTTGATTTAGAGACAATGAGGAAGATGAAGAAAGCAGGGTTTATACATTTAAGCCTAGGTGTTGAATCTGGAAGCCAAAAGATGCTGGATTTTATGAAAAAAGGTGTAAGGGTTGAACAGATTTACAATGCTTTGAAGATATGCGATAAAGTTGGGATTGCTGGAAGAGCTAATCTAATGGTTGGAACACCTACTGAGACAAAGGAAACAATAGAGGAAACAAGGAAATTGATTAAGAAAGCACAGCCTGCTTTTATTTATCTAAGTGCAACAACACCAACACCAGGTACAGAACTTTATGAATATTGTAAAGAACATGATATGTTAGCATCAGATAATATCTGTGGTTATAAGGCGTTTGATGCTGGTCATTTAAAGCTGCCAACAATGACTACAGATGAGATTTATGATTCAATACAGAGCCTAAGTAAGACGTATAAGATGTTGTTGTTGAGTTATTTTTTTAATCCTGTAAGATTCTGGAGGAAAAGATATTTAATCAAGATAATATTGTATTATTACTGGTGTTTGTTGAAAAGTCCTAGACAGTTTTTTCAGGCTTTATCATATTATTTTAAATATGGGAAACATATAAAAAAATTACAATGAAAATACTACATATTTTTAAGGTTAAAATTCGGAGGAATTTTAACAAATGAATTTTTTAGTTACAGGCGGTGCTGGTTTTATTGGTTCTAATATAGTTATAGAGCTTGTAAAACAAGGACATAATGTAAAAGTAGTAGATAATTTAGCTACTGGTAATATTGATAATCTAAAATCTGTTAAAGATAAAATTGAGTTTATTAATGGGGATATTTGTGATTTAGAGCTTTTGAAGAAAAGTTTGAAAGATGTAGATTTTGTTTTGCATCAGGCTGCTGTTCCTTCTGTACAAAGAAGTGTTGAAAATCCTTTGAAAAGCTATAAAGCTAATGTTGAAGGAACTTTGAAATTGTTGATGGCTGTTAGAGATAGTGATGTAAAGAAAGTAGTTTATGCTTCAAGCAGTTCTGTTTATGGTGCTAATGAAGAATTGCCTAAAAATGAAAGGATGGAAACAATACCTATAAGTCCTTATGCTCTGACAAAATTAGCAGGAGAGCAGTATTGCAGATTGTTTTATGAACTTTATGGTCTGAAGACTGTAAGTTTGAGGTATTTTAATGTATTTGGTCCTAATCAGAATCCTGACTCTGAATATGCTGCTGTTATTCCTAAATTTATTAAGTCTATATTAAATGATAAAAAACCTGTTATTTATGGTGATGGAAAGCAGAGTAGGGATTTCAGTTATGTTGGAAATGTTGTTAATGCTAATCTGCTTGCATGCAATTCTAATGTTGCTGGAGATGTTTTTAATATTGCATGTGGAAAAAAAATAGATTTATTAGAATTAGTCAAGAAAATAAATGAGATTTTAGGTAAAAATATTGATGTTGAATTTGCTGAACCAAGAAAAGGTGATGTAAAGCATTCATTAGCTGATATAAGCAAAGCTGAGAAACTTCTTAGTTATAAAGCTGAGTTTGATTTTGAACAAGGTCTGAAAAAGACTGTAGAGTTCTTACAAAATGAATAAGAAATTGTTTAATATTATAAAAGTAGTTCTGGGTGTATTTATTTTAGTTGTTTTATTCTATAAATTAGGCATTACTGATATAGTTGATAAATTAAAGATAATGAATTTTTTGTATCTGATACCTATTTTCTTTTTTATTTTTGTTTCGCTTCTGTTGTCTACTATAGGAATATTTGTTTTGTTAAAACCTTTGAACAAAAAAGTTCCTTTTTCAATGCTTTACAGATATATTTCTGCAAGCTGGGCTATTGGCTTGTTTTTTCCTGGAAAGATAGGGGAGTTATCTTTACTGCATTTTCTTAAGAAACATGATATAAACATAGGTAAAGGCGGATCAGTATGGTTGATGGATAAAATAGTGAGTGTTTTTGTTGTTTCAATATTATCAGTAATTGGATTTATGATGTTTTTTGGAAAGTCCCAGACTTTATTATTGGTTGGGGCTTTGGTTTTATTGTTTGTATTAATTTTTATATTTATGTTATCTGATAAATTAAGAGGATTTATAGAAAAGTTCGTATTAAGGAAATATGCTGTTCACTTCAAGGGTTTTTCAAAGAATTTTTTTTCCTATTTTAAAAAGCATAGAAGTGCTTTATTAATTAATTTAATTGTGACTATTACCAGAACAATATTAGATAGTTTTGGTATTTTTTTGATATTCTTATCTTTTGGAAACATTATTCCCATATTTTATATTCTGATCATATGGGCTATGGAAGTTATTATTTCTTTGATACCTATCACAATAAATGGGTTGGGGATAACGCAGGGTGTAAGTGCTTATTTATACAGTATCATAGGGGTTGCTTTGCCTGTAATTGGTGCAAGATATGTAATTAGTTTGTTTGTCAAGTATACTACTGGCTTGTTTTTTATTTTGACAACTAAGAAAGAGAATGTCTAGTTGATGTATTTATCATATGCTTCTTTTAATGTTACAAATTCTATATCTTTAAGTTCGCTGCAATGTTTTAAGAATTTATCCAGATTGTCAACAACATAGCTTTTTTTTCCAGTTTGATAAATAGCTTCGCTTGAGTGTGTAATAACAACAAAAATGAATGGTTTTTCACTTCTGTCTGCATTGTTGTAATAGTAATTTAATGAGTTTATAAGCATGCTGCTGTTAAGGAAAGGGTCTGCTCTAAATTTCTTTCCCATAAATTTGAAGGTTGCTATCGGTATTTCTAAAATATTAGAAGTTTGTTCATTATGTTTAAGGAAAAAGGGGTTGTGTGTTTTGATATGGGTCCAATCATATATTCTGGAATCTTTAGAATGGCCTTTTAATCCTGGAACTGCGCTTGAGTCTATTTTAAAGTTTGTTTTTTCTAATGAATTTACTGCATTATCACTTAAAGCCCAGTTACCCCATCTGAAACTGATGATATCTTTTTCTATTTCTTCTCCAAGGTGTGTTTTAATTAAATTTCTTTGAGTATTAAGCATATTTGTTATTGTTTCTTCGCTGTAGAATTTAGAGGCTGTTTTTTTTAGCTCTTCTTTTAATTCGTTTTTTAATGCTAAGTCCTTTCTTGGGTGTAGATGCAAGCCAATTTCATGACCTGATTTATATGATCTTTTTAACTGGTCTATTGTTTTTTTTAATTCATGACCTTGTGCTGTAAAGCATTGTGTGCATAACAATAAGGTTAGTTTAGCTCCATATTTGGATGCTGTTTCTCTTAAATATTTTATTCCAGAATAATATCCTTGGAAATCTGAAGGTGTCAACCAAGCTCTTGTTAAGTCTTTTTTTATGTGACCTGGCTCTGTATCGACTGTTATTACGACATAGAATGATTGTTTTTTATTTCCATTTCTTTTTTTTAAGTTAGTAGCTGTTAAAAATGTTGGTGAGAATATGTCTATTATTTTTTCTGTTAATTTCTTATTGAAAATTTTGTATAGTATTGATTTTATTTTCATTTTAAGTTTTTGTATTCTTTTATATAATTCTCAGCGCATAGTTCCCATGTCAGTTTGTTGTTTATAATGAATTTTCCTGCATTTGTTGCTAATTGTTCTCTTAATTTATCATTATTTAATAATTTGGTTATGCTGTTTATTATATCTTGTGTGCTTTTGGGTTTAATCAAAAGGCCTGTCTTGTTGTTGATAATTAATTCAGGGATTCCTCCTACAGATGTTGCTATAATGGGTGTTTGAGAAGCCATTGCTTCCAAAACAGTGTTAGGACGTCCTTCAGACAAGCTTGGTAAAATGAATATGTCTGCTGCATTATAGTAATCAGCAAGCTCTTTTTGAGATTTTGTTCCAAGAAATAATACGTTTTTTGGAGACCTGTTCTTTAACAATTGTTCATCGTTTCCTTCTCCAATCAAGAGTAGTTGTGCGTCCTGGATGTTTTTCATTGCATCGATCAGGTAAATCAAACCTTTTTCTTTGATTAGATGGCCTACAAATAAGATGGTTTTTTTGTCTGGAATATTCAGCTTATTTTTTTTTTGTTTTTTAAATATAGTTGAATCAACACCGTTAGGTATCATTACAACTTTATTTTCATTGATTCCTAATTTGATTATGTCTTTTTTTAAGTCTTCGCTTACTGTTGTTATCTTGTCTGCGTTTTTGAATACAAACTTTATTATGGATCTGAAGAATATGTTCTTTATTGCCATTTTCACATCGGAGCCACGTGTTGTTACTATTATTTTTTTATTTATTATTTTTTTGATTAGGACCCCAACTAGGCCTGCTAAGGACCATTGTGTATGAATAATATCACATTTTGAGCTTATTTTTAATCCTTTAAAGAACATGCTTGAGATTAAGAAAGGTAGTTGGAAGCGTGCAAGCCACGATTTCCTTAGATTAGTTGGAATTCCTCCTTTTGTTGTAAGTTTTTGAAGGCTTACTGGCCAGAAATACTGAAATCTGTTGACTTTTATGTTATCCAGAACTTCAAATTTATTTTTGCTTTCTTTATAGAATGGACAAACTACTTCAATATCAATATGTTTAGCTAACGCTTTAGTTAAAGAGTATATAAAAGGGCTTTGTAAATGGCCTTTATATGCAGGATATGACCCTGTTAAGATGCAGATTTTCATTTTTTTAAGATTATTTAAACCAATCTATTGTTTTACCAAGACCTTCTTCTAAGCTTATTTTTGGTTGCCAGTTTAGAAGCTTTTTGGCTTTTGAGATGTCAGGTCTGCGAATCTTAGGGTCATCTATAGGAAGTCCTTTAAAAATTATTTTGCTATTGCTTTTTGTGAGTTCTAATACTTTTTTTGCAAAATCTAAGATGCTCATTTCATTGGGATTGCCTATGTTAACAGGTTCATTAATATCTGACATCATCAATTTATAGAGTCCTTCTATTTCATCATTTATGTAACAAAAGCTTCTTGTTTGTTTTCCATCTCCAAATACTGTCATTGGTTTGTTAGCAAGTGCTTGTGTTATGAAAGATGGAACAACACGTCCATCTTTTGCCCTCATCCTAGGCCCATATGTGTTGAATATCCTTGCTATCCTTATTTGAATTTTGTGAATGTTATGGTAAGCAGTAGTTAATGCTTCTGCAAATCTTTTTGCTTCATCATAACAACCACGAGGACCAGTAGGATTTACATTTCCCCAATAATTTTCTGACTGAGGGTTTACTAAAGGATCACCATAAACTTCAGATGTTGATGCTAATACATAGACAGCACCCTTTGCTTTTGCTAATCCTAATGTGTTATGTGTTCCAAGTGCACCTGCCTTTAATGTTTGTATTGGAATCTTTTGATAATCTATAGGTGATGCAGGACTTGCAAAATGTAATATATAATCTAATTCTCCATCTATTTTAATGGGTTTTGATATGTCATGCTGCATGAAAGAAAAATTTTTATTGTTTTTTAAGTGCTCAATATTTTTAATATTTCCTGTAATAAGGTTATCCATACATATTATCTGGTGTCCTTTTTGAAGTAGGAATTCGCATAAGTGGCTACCTATGAAACCTGCTCCACCTGTTATTAATGTTCTAGGCATTTTTGAACTCCTTATCTGCTTTATCTAACTGTTCTTTAGATCCTATGTCAAACCATCTTTCGCTGAAGACAAAACCATAAACATGTTTTCTTTCTGACAGATGCTTTATGAAATCACCTAAATTATCCGGCTTATTGCCTTGCTGGATGCATTTTTCTAGTTCTTCTAAGTCTTCTCTTGAAAATATGTAGCAGGCGGTGCTTGCTAAAGTTGATTTTGGCTCTGAAGGTTTTTCCTGAAATCCTATGATTTTTTTTTCTTTGTTTAAGTCTACAATTCCATATTGTTTTGCCAATTCTTTGTCTTTTACATCATAAAGTGCTATAACTGGTGATTTTTTTTCATTGAAGAATATGTTCATATGATGGAGAGAAAATTCAAAAAGGTTGTCTCCACCTACAACTAGGATGTCTTCATCAACATTTTTGTTTTTTACAACAAAATGTATGTCACCTATAGCACCTAATCTAGTTTCATTGGTTTTTGTTCCGTCATTCAGGACAGTAATTTTCTTATTTGATTTGTAGTTTTTTGACCAATCCTGGAAATGAGGGTGGAATTTATGGTTTGTAACAATAAATATTTCGTCTACATCATCAATTTCTTCTATTCTGAATAATATGTGTTCAATCATTGGCTTGCCAGCTACTTTTAGTAAAGGTTTTGGCTGATTTAGAGTTAGTGGGTGTAGACGGGTTCCATAACCTGCTGCTAGCAGTATTGCCTTCATGTTATCTACCAACCCCTATATAATTAAAACCAAGGGTTTTCATCTCATTAGGTTCATATATGTTTCTTCCATCTATTATATTGGGTTGTTTCATTAATTCTTTTATTTTTTTTAGATCCAGATTTCTGAATTCATTCCATTCTGTGACAATGATTAAAGCATCAGCATCTTTAATTGTTTCATAAGGTGTTTCACAGTATTCTAAATCATTAAAAATCAGTTTTGCTGTTTCGGTTGCTTCTGGGTCAAATGCTTTTATTTTTGCTCCAAGTTCCTGAAGTTCATTTATGATTACGATAGATGGTGCTTCTCTCATATCATCTGTGTTGGGTTTGAAAGCTAAACCCCAGATAGCTATGTTTTTATCTTTTAATTCTGGAATGATTTTTTTTAATTTAGGGATTATTGATTTTTTTTGTCTGTAGTTGACATCTTCTACTGATTCCAGTATTTTTGATTCACATCCAGACTGTTTCATTGTCTGGACTAATGCTTTGACATCTTTTGGGAAGCAAGAACCTCCATAACCTGCTCCTGCTTGCAGGAATCTTGGTCCTATTCTATTATCCAATCCCATACCCTCAGCAACTTTTTTTATGTCAGCACCAACTTTTTCACATAAGTGGCTTAATTCGTTCATAAAAGAGATTCTTGTTGCTAGCATTGCGTTGCTTGCGTATTTTATCAGCTCTGCGCTTTTTATATCTGTGAATAAGATAGGTTTAGTTGTTCTTTCTATTCCTTTGTATAAATTATGCATTATCTCTTTGGCTTTTCCATTTTCAAACCCAATAACAATTCTGTCTGGATTCATGAAATCTTTAATTGCAGAACCTTCTCTTAAAAATTCTGGGTTAGAAACAACATCGAATTCAATATCTGAGGTTTGGTTTTCCTTAACAATGTTTTTTACTAGATCTGCAGTTCCTACAGGCACTGTACTTTTATTGATTATTACTTTGTAATCAGCCATGTGCTTTCCAATCTCTTTTGCAACTGATTTTACAGCAGATAAATCTGCTTTATGGTCTTTATCAGGGGGGGTTCCAACTGCTATGAATATCACTGATGAGTTTTTGACTGCTTCTTTAATGTCTGTTGTGAATTTTATTCTTTTTTCCTTTAAATTCCTCTTAAGCATGTCTGATAATCCTGGCTCATAGATAGGGATAATATCTTTGTTTAAGTTTTCTACTTTTTTTTTGTCTATATCTACGCAGATTATATTATTGCCTAAGTCTGAAAGGCATGTACCTACCACCAATCCTACATATCCTGAACCTATAACGGTTATATTCATTTTAACCCCCCTTTGGCTATATGTTATATAAGTATTTAAAAATGTTACTTTTTTTTTGTTTGATTGTTTAAAATAGTAAGCTTTTTAAAGGGTTAGTGAATTCTAGACTGAGTGGACGGCCACAGTGACCTGGTTCCACCTGTTCCCATTCCGAACACAGAAGTTAAACAGGTCAACGTTTTTGATTGTACTGTACTCTTGTACGGGAACTCAAGGAAGCTGTCCCTTTCTTTTTTTTTTTTTTATTATTATATTTCTATTATGATTTTCTTTTCTTTTTCGTCTATCTGCTTTATGATTTTATGTCCTTTAAGCTTGTGTTTTATTTCTTTCCAGGAATATTTTTCTCTCGCTTTAGTTATCTCTGTAAGTATTTCATTGATTAATTTATAGTTATTGTAAATGGATTCGGCTTTTTTTTTGTTTTCTTTTATTTTTATTTCAATATTTTTGATGCTTTTTTCCTGTTGCTCTATTATGTTGTTTATCTTATTTATTTTTTTTTCATGGTTTGTCTTTGGTTTTTCTGGCAGTTTTTGTAGATATTCTTCGATTGATTTACTGTTTGTTTCATGTTTTTTGTCTGATAGTTTTCTTAATGCATTAAGTATTTTTTTTTGGTCTGCTTCTTTAGGAGCTGTGTTTTTGTCTATATCTGCTATAGAGCATGTTTCTTCTGCAGGAATTCCTCCTAAGCCCAGGTCTGATGCCAAAGCTGTTACAATTTTGTCTTTATCTGTTTTTTCAATGAATTCTTTTAATTGAGGCTGTGTTATTTTAAGGAAATTATAATCGCGTTTTGGATAGAGGTATTTTTCTCCTTTTTTGATTGTTCTGTCTTTCCATTTTTGTATTTCTAATGGGTTGATTATGACGTGGTCTTTGTCACAAAGTATAATATTGCCTTTGCTGAACAGTTCAATAATCAAGTAATATTTTTCGTCTTTTTGAAATTCAAACTCTAAAATTCTTTCAGATTCTAATTGTTTTATGGATCTTAATCTTGCATTGCTAAGGTATTTTCTCAGAAACATTGAGTATTGTCTTGCTTCTTCTGCTGGTTGTTTGTGTTCTGTGAGGAAAATGAAAGATGGCAGAACAATCTTTAGTATTTGTTTTCCTTTGCTTGGGACATAGAACTGTAGCAAGAAGGTTTTTTTATCTGGCTGGTATATTTTATCTATTTTTCCATTTATTAAAAACTGGAATTCTTTTACTAAATGATGTAATTCTAATGATGTTAGTTGTTTCATTTTACTGTCACGCTTTTCGCAAGGTTTCTTGGATGATCAGGATCCAGACCTAGTTCTAATGCCAGATAATAAGCTAAAATCTGTATTGGGATTATCATGACAATTGGATTTGCGTTGCCTAGTTCTGGAACTTTAATAAAGTAATCATAAAGTTCATTGTCTTCTTCGTTTATCCCTATGATATAGGCTCCACGGGATTTGACTTCCATTGTGTTGGATAAGATTAAGGATTTTGTCCATTTTGTAACTAAAGATATGACTGGTGTGTTTTTTTCAATCAAAGCTATTGTTCCGTGCTTTAGTTCTCCACCTGCAAATCCTTCTGCATGAATGTAAGATACTTCTTTTATCTTTAAAGCTCCTTCCAAAGCTGATGGGTAAGCTAAATCACGGCCTAATAAAAAGAATGATTTGTTATCTTTTAATTTATTTGCTAATTGTTTTAATCTGATTAAGTTATCATCTATAATTTTTGGGATTGTGTTGCTTGCTTCTCTTATTCTTTTTTTTGCTTTATCTAATCTGTCAGCAGTTCCGTAGGCTAACATAAGCAGGATAGCTAATTGTGCTGTGTATGTTTTTGTGCTTAGAACACATATTTCTGGCCCAGAGTTCATCATAATGCTTTCATCTGCTAATCTTGTCAATGTTGAACCCATTACATTGCATATTGAGATTATTTTGCAGTTGTGTTGTTTTGCAACTTTAACTGCATCAAGTAAGTCAGCTGTTTCTCCTGATTGGGATACTGCAATGATTAGAGATTTGTCTGTCAGGAAATTTTCATAGTTTCTAAATTCTGAGGCTATGACTGTGTTAACGTGTTTTTTTGCTATGTGTGCAAAAGTGTAGGAAGATGTGACACAAGCATGATAGGAAGTGCCACAGCCTACAAAGAAAACTCCGTAAGCTTCTTTGATCATATTGATTACTTTGTTTATTAACTCTGGTGGTTGTTCAATGCTTTTTTTTACTGTGAATTTTTGCTCGTTTATTTCTTTTAGCATGTAATGAGGGAAGTTTTCTTTTTGTGCTTGTTCTAAATTCCAGTTTATTCTATGGATTTGTTTGTTGACCCGGGTATTATTTTCTAAATTATATATGTTATAAGTGTTATTGATTACTGCTATTTCATCATCATCTAAGTAAATAACGTCTCTGGTATATTCCAGGAAAGCTGGGACATCTGAAGCTAAGAAGAATTCATCTTTGCTAATTCCTAAGACTAAAGGTGACCCTCTTCTGGCTCCAATTATTGTTTCAGAATCCTGGTGTATTGCAACTATAGCAAAAAATCCTTCTAATTTATTTAATGTTTTTTTTACTGCTTCCTCAAAGCTGAATCCTTTCTTCATAAGATAGTAGATATGTTGAGGAATTACTTCTGTGTCTGTCTGGCTTTTGAATTTTAATCCTTGTTTTATCAGAAATTCTTTTATTTGCTGATAGTTTTCAACAATTCCGTTGTGAACAACAGCTATTTTATTGTCTTGTGAAATATGAGGGTGTGCATTTTCTTCTGTTACAGCACCTGTAGTTGCCCAACGAGTATGTCCAACTGCAATATTAGATTCTTTTAGTTTTAGATCATCTATTGATATTTTTCCTATTTGTCCGACTTTTTTGAATATTTTTAAAGTAGAGTTTTTTGAAGCTATGCCAAATGAGTCATAGCCTCTGTATTCCAGTCTTTTTAATCCTTTTATGACTATTTCATTAGCGTTTTTGTTTCCTTTGTAGCCAATTATCCCGCACATTCTAAAATATCCTCCTTTATTATTGAAGCTGGAAATGTTTTTACATTAGGATATATTTTTCTTCCAGGATAAATTGTGTTTTTGATTCCGATTTTTGCATTGTCTCCAATGATTGTTCCTATCTTATTTCTTCCTGTTTTGATTAAAGTTCCTTTTATCATTGATTTTATAATGGATTTATCATGCCTTAAGTTAGCTGTGATAGTTCCAGCACCAATATTTACATTGTCTCCTATAACTGAGTCTCCAAAATAGCTTAGATGAGGGATTTTTGTGTTGTCTCCTATAACTGAGTTTTTAATTTCAACTGCTTGTCCTATTTTTGAGTTGTTTCCGATTGTTGTAGAACCTCTTAGATAGCAGTTTGGACCTATTGTGCAGTTTTCCCCTATAATTACATTGCCTTCAATATATACTCCTGATTTTATTACTGAGTTTTTTCCTAATTGTATGTTTCCTTTAACTGTTACATATCTTTCTATTTTTCCTTTGATTTGTGTTTTTATATTTTTTAACAAAATTTCATTTGCATTGATTAAATCCCATGGATAGGTTATTGGAATCCAGTTAGATTTGATGTAATTTATATTATTATTTTTTGCTAACAGGTTTATTGCTTCTGTTAACTCATATTCATTTCTTTTTGATTTTTTGATTTGTTTTAAGTAATAGAATATGTTTTTATCCAGAATATAGCAGCTAGTGCTGACTAATGCTGATTTAATGTTAGATGGTTTTTCTATTATTTTTTGTATAAGTTTTCCTTTTGTTTTGATTACTCCGAATGATTTTGGGTTTTTTATTTGTTTTACAAGCAATGAATATTTTTGTTTTGTCAGTTTTTTAATGTCTTCTTTAAACAAAAGATCGTCAGCACTCATTAAAATGAATCTGTCTTTTATTTGTTTCTCACACTGCATTAAAGCATGTCCTGTTCCAAACTGCTGTTCTTGATGAATGAATTTTATGTTTAAATTTGGATAGTTTTCTTTTATGAATTTTTTTATCATTTCATTTTTGTAACCAACTACAAGAATTATTTCAGTTGCTATATCTTTGATTTGCTCTAAGTTGTGCTGTAGAATTGGCTTATTGGCTATTTTTAACAGAGGCTTAGGTTTATTTAAA
>CAZSMA010000026.1:0-16532 GCA_964608065.1 uncultured Methanosarcinales archaeon | reverse complement strand
CATGGATTTATTTTATCAAAAGGAAGGAAGATGGGCAAATCCATTGGTAATGTGATTGAGCCATTCCAACAAATTGAAAAATACGGCACTGATCCATTCAGATTTTATATTTCAGGAGCAATGCCTATTGACAGTGATGGAGACTATAATGAAGAATTAGTAATTGAAAGAATAAATTCTGAATTAGTCAGCAATCTATCCAATTTCTGTTATAGAGTTTTATCATTTACAAACAAAAATTTCAACTCAGAAGTAAAAGGAACAGATGATAACAAAATAATAAATAAAACACTAAAACAAACAGAAGAAATAAAAAAATCATATCAAAAGTATGATTTCAAAAAAACAGTTGATTTGATATTAGCTGTATCATCTTTAGGAAACAAATATTTCCAGGATAGTGAACCATGGAAATTAATCAAAGATGATAAAGAAAAAACTCACAAAATCTTAGGAACATGCATCAACTTAGTAAAAAATCTAAGTATTTTAATTGAGCCAATCATTCCTAATTTTGCCTTAGAGATTCAAAAACAACTGAATCTTAAAAATCTTAAATGGAAAGATATTAATTTTAACTTAAAAAAACATAAAATAAACAAAGCAAAAATAATATTGAAGAAAGTGGAGGTTAAAATGCAAGAAACAATACCTTTAGATTTAAAGGTTGGAAAAGTTTTAGAAGTCAAAAATCACCCTGATGCTGATAAACTAATTGTAATGCAAGTTGATCTTGGTCAAGAGAAAAGACAGATTGTAGCTGGAATTAAAGAACATTATAATATAGATGAATTAAAGGATAAGAATCTGATTGTTGTTACTAATCTAAAATATGCTAAACTAAGAGGCATTGAAAGCCAGGGGATGTTATTAGCTGGATGTTCTGATGATGAAAAAGAAGTTGGATTGTTAACTGTTAAAGACTCTAATCAAGGGGATAAAGTTTATTTTGAAGATATTCAATCCTCTTCAGAACAAATAAGCTTTGACAGTTTCTTAAAGATAAAAATGACAGTTAAAGATGGAAAATGTTGGTATAAAGATAAAGTGTTGAAAACAGACAAAGAAGAAGTTATAGTAGAAAAAGTCGGAGATGGTTGCAGGGTTAGGTAATCTATTCTTTTTTAATAAAAATTTCTACATACTCCATTATTTTTTCTTTTTTATCTGTATTAACAGATATTTCTTCTCCATAAGCTGTTGGTTTACTAAACAATAAACCTTCTTTTTTTAATTCATTAATTAGAGTTTTAACTCTGCCTTTCATTTCTCCAGGAAACCCTTTTGGAAGATTATCAATAGATGTATGGCTGTGTTTAAATTTACCTAAACGAGTTAATTTATGTAAAATTTTGCCTTTAATTTCATCATCTTTCCACATGAAAAGTACACCAAAATGTACTTTGGAACCAAAGGTTTATATACTTTTCTATTTTCCTTATATAATTATGAAAGAAAAATCTTTACTGTTGCAATTAACAGGAGAAATGCCCTTGTTTAAGATAATAGACTTTTTAGTAGACAACAAAGGAATGGATTTTACAAAAAAGGATATAGCTGAAGGGGCTGAAATTTCAAGAACCTCCTTGTTTAATTACTGGGAGGAGTTAGAAAAACATGGAATTCTAAGAGTTACAAGAAAATTTGGAAAAACAAGATTATTTACTTTAAATTCAAAAAATCCAGTAACTAAAAAAATATTAGATTTAGAGATGGCTTTAATAAAAGAGTCTATGAATAAAGATTCTAAAAGAAAAGAAAGAAAAATTACTATCCCTATTAGATAATTCTGTAATCAATAACAGATTATTATGTAATCTGTAATAGAAACAATACAGTTTTTCTTTTTTTTTCTGTAATATATAACATATTTTATGTAATAAATTACAGTAATATGTAATTTATAACAGATTATTATGTAATCTATAACAGAAATGATACTATTTTGTTTTATTTTTTCTGTAACTAATAATAGAATATATGTAATCAATAACAGAAAGATTTATAAATAAAAGACTATTATATATTGAATATGCCAGCTGAAGAGCTAAAGAACTTAAGGCAATATAATCTACTTATTTATTCTCTTAAAGATTTATCTCAAAAAAAAAAAGTCAAGGTCATCAGAGGGTTGTTCGGCTATAAAGATAAAAAAATAAAAAAAACATATGAGCACAAAGGTCTAGTAGAAAAAAGTTATGGCAAAAAATTAGCTCAGAACGTAATTCTTGTTCCAATTATCCAAAAACAATACTTTGTTAATTTTTTTTCATCAAATAACATAAAATATGAAGTTAAAGAAGTGTGGTTAAATGAATAAAAAATACTTACAAATAATCGCAGCATTTATGATAAATTTAATACTTGTCCTGCCAATAGCTTTTGCTGAATTGACTAATCCTAAGGTTTATGGTGAAGACATGCTTGAAGGTTATATCCGGGATGACGCAGATTTAATCAGTTTTGAAGTTAATGCAAAAATAAATGATGAAGTTATTGAACCCAGTCAAATTAGATTATGGGGCACTGACAGTGAGACTGGATTTGAATTCACAAGCTGCAGTCTGGATTACGATGGAAGTTATTATTGCTATCTTGATAGTCTTGATTTAGATGAATATGGATTAAAAGTTTGCCCTAATCATGTTAATGATATCAATCTTTACTATAATGGAGATTTATATGACAGAGCACAAGTCGAGGTAGTCTGCGACAGCACAGAGCCAGAGATTGTTAAATTTGAGACTAATAAAGCAGTATATAATACAAACGATACTGTTGAATTTACATTTAGTATAAAAGAAAAAGCAGATGCTGTAGGAAAATGCAGCGGAATAATGGGTGCTATATTAGAAGTAGGAGATTATTCTGAAATTATAGAAATAAATTCAGACCCAGGATCATGTGATTATAATGGCAATATCTCAATAAATGCAAGCCTTCTTCTGGAAGATAATATTGAAGCAAGATTAACTGTTTATGATACTTTTGGTTTAAGCAGCAGCAAAAGTGTTAACATTATCACAGATTTTTCTGGTCCAGATATAACTAATATCAAGATTACAAAACCAGATGGAACTGATATTGGATACTATATTGAAAATGAATTAGTAGATGTTAAAGTTACAGTTGAATTTACTGATGATTCAGGAATAGATGCCCAAAAATCTGTATTAAATATCAATGATTTAGATGTTATTAATAAGGCTGCAACTTCTTGCAATGCAACTGAATGTTCATGGGTTACAAAAATAAAGATGAAAAATACTAACCCTACAATAACAGTAACTTTGAAAGATTTGGTTGGAAACTATAACTCAGAAGACATGCCTTATAGTTTTATTGAAGACACAATAAGCCCTGTAATAAGTAATTTCAAATTAACAGATTCAAGAGGAAATGAGCTTGACTGGAATAATGGGAAAAACGTAAAAGTAGTTTTAGAGGTTGAGATCATAGAAAGTGAGTCTGGTTTAGATGAAAATAAAGTAAAAGCTGATTTATCTGCTTTAAACGAGGATTATGGAGAAATTCAAAGGTCAAGTTGTAGTACTCAGGGCAATGGTTCTGTCTGCAAATGGAGTGTTGCAATAAATTTAGAAAGCGAAACTTCAAAACAAGTCAGTTTTAAATTTTATGCTGCAGACAGAAGCAGTAATGAAAAAGAGCAAACTTTCAGTTATAAATTATTGGTTGATAATAAAGAACCTGTTTTTAGTAATTTTGTTTCTGACAAAGTCTTTGACAGCAAATATTTTATTGGAAAAGACACTTTAATTACAGCTTCTATAAATGAGATAGGTGTTGGATTGAATGAAAGCAATATTTATCTTAACTTAAATGAAGTTGGATTAGACAATGTAAATGCTGATAACTGCACTAATGGCTGGACATGTTATTGGAATATAGAAGCCAAGAGTAATAATGGAAACAAAGTCATGGTTACTCTTAGTGGTGAAGACAAACTAGGAAATGTAGGGACAAATATAGAAAAAGAATTTACTGTTGATATCAGAAACCCAGTTATAAACAGTGTGAATACTCTTCCTGAATTCCCAACATATAAAGATACTTTGATATTTAATGTAAATGTTACAGAAAAGAACCTGCTGAAAGTTGAGATTAATACAACAAGTATAAGCGAGACTGGCTCTGTTGAGATTATGGAATGCGGCGATTATGAAGGCATTCCAAACATGCATGAATGCTATCTTGAAGTAGGTGATTTAAAAACAGAATACACAAGCGCAAATGTTAATATCATTGCAACAGATGCTGCTGGAAACAAAGCAGTAAGAAACCATAATGCTGTTATATACACTTTAGAAACAAGAAACATTCCAGATTTCTTTTATATTCAACAACCTGTAATCTTTGTTCCTAGATTCATAGACAAGCAAGCAGCTTCTAAAATACCAATAAGTGTTTTCCTTAACCCAAGGATAAGTGTAAAATCAGAATATAATAATCAAAGATGGGATCCACAAATATTAACCAAAGCTGTTGACTGCAGCAAGACAGATCATCTAAGTAACACAGGATATCTGATGAATGAGTACACACTTACTCCTTATATTGTTGTAAAAACAGCAACATCAATCACAGGAGTTGATGAAGAAACATTCCCAATAGACTGTAATATGACCTTAAGAGTCAAAGCAGGACAGAAAGTCTATAGTCTTCCAGAGTACGAGGGAGTTAAAGTAGAAGTTCCTCTTTATAATATTCCTTTAGGCACAATTGAAGATAATGTCCAGGATAAGATTGAAGACCTTGGAAAAGAGATTGAAGAGTTGGATAAAAAGATTGAAACAGAGGAAGAATATAATGATATGTTAAATTTACTTTGTACAATCGCTAGAAATATTGCTCAGATTGATGCTTTGCTACAAGGAATTTTAACAGTAATTACTGAGTTAACATCGTGTCCTTTGGAAACAACAATAGTTGGAGAACCTTTAGCTGAAGCAACCCACAAATCAGCTTGTATACCATTAAATAGTATCCACAACGCTATAAGATTTTGGATTTGGGATCCAAGGCTATTACCTATACCACCAACACCAGGTTATTTCTTTAAATGGACTTGCATGATACATTCTGGATATTTATGCAATGCTAATGCTTTAGGACATACTATGTTAACTATAGTGACAGATTTAGCCAAACCGAATTCTATCGCTGTAACGATACCTACTGGTTTAAGTGGTGGCTCAATGAATGTTAACCTTCCACTAAAAGGAAGTTGGAATGCTCCTGGTTCAAGAACAAATGTTGAAGGAATAATAGAACCAAGTTATTGGACTTATGATCCTTATAAAAGCATATATTACTCTGAAAAATGTTTGTTTTTGCCAGGAATTATTTACAACCAGAAAAAACTAAGACAGATAAAATGCATGCAGATAAAATGTGTGCATGAGAATTCAAAGTTAGGATTACCTATAGATACGTGTGATAGAGCATTTGGAGAGAGATACTGTCTGTACTATGTCAGTGCACAATATAAATTGCATGGTCACAGCTGGGGAAAATGGTTTGAAAATATATGGAGTGCTATGCTAAAAGATAAAGTTCAATTAGTATTAAGCATTCTAGGGCTACCATGTTTAATATGGGATTATACTGCTGTTGTTACAGAATGTCCACTGCCACCATGTGCTGTTTTTCCACATAGAATTTGTTCTGGAATAGCGACTATACAAACAATAAAGAATGTTGTTGATATAGTAAGCAGCGGTATTATAATTAAACCATATACAGATGAACTGGAAGGTTATGATTATTGTGAGGATATAGATGATTACATATGAAAACTAAAAAAATAATTTTAATGTGGGTTTTAGTAATGATTTTGTTAGTTACACCAATAAGCTCCAAATACACAACATATACAGAAGGGGATGCAGGATCTGATTGGTATTCATTTGACCCAAGAGTACAAAATTGGTATGCAGTAGAAGATTGGGAAGTAGAAGTTTGCAGAAAATGGGGTGGAACTCCTGAATCATATAATGTTGACAATGGTCCAACTTATTTATCACAAACAACAGTCACATTACAAGGAGAAAAATCAGAAAAACTTCCAGATGATACAGTTATGTATGAAGTTGGATATTATATAGAGGATGCTATGAACAGAAGCTTAGAATTTGCTGTAAGATTGAAGAAAAAAGATAAAGATGAGTATAAACGAGTTGTTGCACCAACCAATTTAGGAAAAGGTGAAGCTAATTCTGGTTATTGGGCTGAGTATCTAACTGATGAATATGACCAAGTAATGATGGGTTATGAGTTAAAGGGCAGCGATATAACTACAATAATTACTGTTCCAATTGTAGATAATAAAGGAGTATATGTTCCAAGCAGCAGTTATGGTTCTAGTGGTGGTAGTGGTGGTGGCCTACATGGGGGTGACTGGTAAATGGCAACTAGAAAGAGCCAAGTAACAATTTTCATCATACTAGGAATAGTTCTATTGTTAATGACCTCTATATTGATTTATTCTGTAACAACAAGAAGAAAAAGCGCAGAGCAAGAAGTTTTAGTAGAAGAAGTTCCTGTAATGTTTGATCCAATTAAAACTTATGTTGAAGAATGTATTAAAGAAAAAACAATAGAAGCTTTAAAAAAAATAGGAGAGCATGGCGGCTATATAGATATGAATGATGAAGAGCTAAGTGGAAGAAAATTTGATATTGATGTTACCAGACCTACAGAGTCTGATGGAGTTAGCTTATCAACAGAACTTGATGAGCCTATAGCTTATTGGTGGTATTTACAAAGTCAAAATAATTGCCAAGAATGTTATGTAAGCAGTTTAACTCCAAGCAAAGAAGACATTGAAGGACAAATAAATAGATTCATTAACAGAGAGCTTGATAACTGCTTAAATGATTTTGCAGAGTTTAAAGAACAGGGTTTTAAGTTTAATAAAGGTAAGATAAAAACAGAAACAACAATAGCAGCAAAAGATGTAAATGTTTTTGTTGATTATCCAATTGAGGTTTCTAAAGGTAACTCAAAAGCTGATTTAAAAGAATTTAAAACAAGCATTGCATTGAATCTAAATGAGATTTTAAGAGTAGCAGCATATATAACAATAGATGAGATGAATAATCAAAGTATGGAGAATATATTAAGTTATATTATAAGCGCTTATTCAGGAATAGATGTAAATAAACTGCCTCCAATAGCAGCTGTTGATCATGAATATTATGCAATAACATGGTTAAAAGATATAGTTGAATTAAGATTAAAAGATATTTTAACTGTTAATACAAACTATATAAAAGTAGATAAAACCAAAAATGGAGAATATTTTGGAGATGCTTATAAAATATATTTCTTAAATCCTTTGGAAGAACAAACTTATTTATCAGCAGATTTCTTTTACTTAGGCTGGCCATTGTATTTTGATATAACTCCAAGAAGCGGGAATGTCTTAAAGCCAAATATTGACAAGCAGTCTTATCCATTGGGAATACTGCCTCCAACACAGACTAATTATTATGAGTTTTTCTATGATATAAGTTATCCAAATATAGTTTTATTAGAAGATGATAGGGATGAAGTTAAGGTTAATTTTGAAGGAGGGTATAAGTTTATGTTTGGTTTAGAGACAAATATAAGAGATAATATTAATTTATTAAACTGGCATTTAGGCCAGGGAACAATTGGATTATGGGATTATAGTAATGTTAATGTTGGTGTTTCTCCTAGTGTGCCTGTGCCTTTACCTCCAACAAAAAGCTTAATGTGCAAAGAAAATCAAAAGTTAAGCGGAGATATTGAGATTAGGATTAAAGACAACAAAAATGGTGAACCTGTTGAAGGTGCTTCACTAAGTTTTGGTTGTGGAAGATATGATTCTTGTGTTATAGGTGCAACTAATAATGAAGGGGTCTATAAAGGAAAGTTCCCAATTTGCAGTGGAGGATATCTGATTATAGAAAAAGAAGGTTATATGGGGAAAGCTATGCTACTAACAACAGAGTTTGGCAAAGATAAAATGATTACAACAAGTCTAGAGCCTTATAGAGAATTAAAAGTAACTTCAAAGGTTTACAGAATGACCCAGCCAGATAGTTGTTGTCCTGGTGCAACAGAATTAACAAGTGGAGAACAAATTATCCTAATGATCAATAAATACAGAGATGACCAAATCTATGACCAAATTTCAACACAAGCATTTATTTTTGATGATAATGATCAAGAGCAAACTTTAAAATTAGTTCCAGGAAGATATGAAGTCAGAGCAACTTATATCGATAATAACAAATATACAATCCATGCAGAATGTAAGCATCTTTGTAAAAATACTATAGGGTGTAAGACACAAGATTCATGGGATTATAGTACAAATATTCCAATTTCAAACTGTCCAGGAATATGTATACAAGGATGTTGTGATATAGTTGATGAATGGATTCCAGAAGATCCTATTGAAATGACTTCTATTGGCGGGGCAATATTTGACCAGACAACAAGTTATTTAGACATATCAAACAGTGACTTAGATAATCAAAATGCAGAGTTTTATGCAATAAGGGTTCCTGATGCAACCTGTATTGATGGAGAAGGTTTAATTGATCCAAAAATTGGAATGAATGAATCTGCTAGAATCGAAGAATATTCACTGACATTCAAAAATTGGATTAAACCAGTTTTTAGTTAATCAAAAGATTTATATATAAGCATATTGATAGTCAAAATTAAAAGATAAAAATGGTTTAATTTTTGATAATCAAAATGGGAGAACACAAACAAATATTTAAGGAATTTTTGGAAGAAGGAATTAGTTCTGAATCTAAAGAAAGATATGGTCCTGCTGTAAGCAATTATTACAAGGTATTAACTATATTATGCTCTTATTTAATAACAGAAAAGTTAAGGAAAGCTCCTAAAAATCATACTGAAATTTTCCTTTTTTTAAGAGTATCTTTCCCAGATGTCCATAAGATAGTGGATGGAGTATTTACAACTTATACAGATTCTTATGATCATATTATGAACAAGAAGGATTGTGATGAGGTAAAATATGCAATCAAAGAAATTGCCGAGACTAGTGGAATTGAAAAAGAATTTGAAGAGGATCTTAAAAAGATATGATGATGTAGAAGATATCATAATTTTTGGGTCTTTTGTTAAAGGAAGGGATAACCCTAAAGATATTGATTTAGCTTTTATTGTGAAAGAAAAAGATGTTAAGTTAGCCTCTAAATTAAAGAAGGATATAGGTGTTAAAAAGGCGCATTTGGATTTTATCACTTTTGATGATATTTACAGTTCATTATTTTTAAGTTTATTAAATGAGGGGTATAGTGTAAAACAAGATGGTTTTTTAAGGGATATATCAAAAATAAGGCCAATGAGGCTTTACGCATATGACTTAAAGCATCTTAACAAGTCAAAAAAGACGTTGTTTGGGATTGCTTTAAAAAAAAACTTGAAAAAAATTAAAGGAGACAGAGTTAGTATAGGTGCTGTTTTGGTCCCTATAAATCAAACAAGCTATTTTGAAGATTTTTTGGAAGTTTGGGAGATGAAATACAAAACAAAAGAATGGACAGTTATATAAAATGGTTAACAAAGCTTTACTAAACTACATAAGGGCAGAATTAGCTAAAGGTTTTGATATAAATACTGTAAAACAGCATTTGATTGAGCATGGCTATAGTTCTGAAACAGTTGACAAAGCAATAGGTCATTTATACACTAAGCACCATATTCCTAAAAATACAGTTGTCCTGATTGTAAGCATTGTTTTAAGCTTAGGATTAATTTTCTCAGCTTTTTTGGTTTATTTTAATCCTGAAAATACTGAAAGATTACTGGATGTTGAAGTTGATTTATACAGCACAAGTCTAGAGCCAGGTGAAGATCTGGATTTTAATGTAGAACTTACAAACCTAGGATCAGAAAGAAGATATGATATTAATTTAAGATATTTTATCAGAGACAGCAAAAATAAGGTTGTCAACAGCAAAGAACAGGCTATAGCTATAGAGACAACAACTTCTAAAAGATTAAGTATAAATGTTCCTGAAGATGGTTTAGAAGGAAATTATGATTTACAGGTTATAGCAAGATATGAAGACCAGGAAGCAAGAGCTTCTGAAAGTTTTGTTGTAGAAAAAGAAAGAATAGAAGAGCCTGAAGAACCACAAGAAATAGAGCCAAACTGTTTTGACAACATCCAAAACGGAGATGAAAAAGGAGTAGATTGTGGTGGAAGTTGCCAACCTTGCGCAAGCTGCCCATCAAACTGTGATGATGATAATGAATGTACTGAGGATTACTGCAGCTATGAAACTAATTATGAATGTAAGCATGATACAATAGAAGATTGCTGCGGAAACAGTATTTGTGAAGATGGAGAAGATTATGAAAACTGTGAAAAAGACTGCGGTGATATATTTTTTGGATTAACTATGTATGACAGGATAGAAAAGATAAAAGAGATTGCATCTACTGATCCAGATTTAGCTGGAGATTATTGCAAAGAAATACCTCAAATAACTTATAGAGATAATTGTTTTGTTGGATTAGCTGAGGTAACAAAGTTAGTAGATAATTGTAAATATGTGGAAGAAGACAGGGCAAAAGACAAATGCTATGAAAAAGTCGCAGAAGTAACTAATGACAGCAAGATATGCGAGAGAATTTCAACAGATTCCAGAAGAGATAGTTGTTATCTAACTTTTGTCATGAATAAGGATTATAGTGTTTGTAATAAAATAACTAATGAATATTTAAGAAACAGCTGCAATACTTTAAGTGAGATTCAAGAGTAATTTATACAAAATTAAGTATAAATAATGGATAAATAAAGTATAATATTTCTAAATAAAGTATAACTAAAGTATTAAAATAGGCTAAATAAAGTATAAATAAATAATTTTCTTATAGAAAGTTTTATATATTAGTACAATATTCAGTATAAACTAAGACCTATTGTAGGTCAAACATAGCCAAAAACAAAAATGAGTAGCATACAGATAAGGATAACTGTTTCTAAAGAGATAGATGAATTACTTCAAAAAGTAGCTAAAAAATTAGGAAAGAAAAAGTCAATGCTGGCTAGAGAGTTAATGGAACAAAAAATGTATGATCTAGAGCTAATCCAAAAGGGGTTAAAAGACTTATGAAATGTCAAAAATCAAAAATTTTTGAGCATCTTAGAAATCTTGGATTTCGAAGACAAAAAAAAAGTCAAGTAACTATATTCATTATCCTAGGAATAATTCTATTAATAATAGTCGGCTCTTATATTGTTATTGAAAGTGAAGGAGTTAAAGTTATTGAAAGTGAACAAGCTGTTGTTGAGGAAGTTCCTGTTATGTTTGAACCTGTGCAGCAGTTTGTAGAGTATTGCATTATAAGGGAAGGAGAAAATGCATTAACTAAGATTGGTAATTCAGGAGGATATGTTGATTTATATGAACATGGAATAAATGCTAATCCTAATGAGCCAACAGAAAGCAGTGCTTTTATGGTTTTCCCAAACAACAAAGATAGTTCTGTAGCTTACTGGTATTATTTCAAATCAAATAACAGATGCAGAGAAAATTGTGTATGCGGAAGTGAAAAACCAAATTTATACAAAACACAGGGAGAGCCAAGCATAGAAGGCCAATTAGAAAAATACATTGATAATAATTTAAGGAATTGTCTGGATAATTTTAAGGCATTTGAAGAACAAGGATTTAATATTAATGAAGTAGGAACTGTTAAAAGCGATGTAAGTATCAGAGACAGTGTTGTAATAGAAGTAAAATATCCTCTAGAGATTAAAAAACAAAGATCAAAAGAAAGAATTGATAGATTTTATGTTACAATTCCATTAGACCTGAGAAAGATATATGAATTAGCAGAAGGTATTACAAATGCTGAGCAAAAGTTCATGTATTTAGACAGATGGACTATTGAAGAGTTAACTGCTTTTGGTCTAGGAATGAATAAGGATAAATTGCCTCCAATAAGCGCTTCAACATTAGAGCCTGGTAAAGCCCCTGTTATATGGACAAAAACAGATGTGAAAAAAAAAGTACAAAACAACATACTACCTCATTACACAAGTTTCTTCCAGGTCTATAACACTGCTAATTATAATGCAAGGGCTGATTTTTATGGAAGAGCAACATTGCCTATAGTAAGTCCTTCTGGAGATACTTATGAAGATTTAAATGTAAATTTTGAATATCTGAATTACTGGCCTATTTATTTTGACATCAGCGGAAGAGGTGTAAGTGGAGATGTTATTGGTCCTGAGTCTGCTATTGTAAGTTATTTTGACTGGGTTGGAATAAGAAGATATGATTTTTATTATGATATAAGCTATCCTGTAAAAGTGGATATTTATGATAAAGATGCTTTAAATAAAAAAGGCTATCATTTTATTTTTGGTTTAGAAGCAAATGTAAGAGATAATAAAGCTTTGAACTGCAGCTCCAGGGATAAAGAGTTAGTTGCTCCTCCAACTACAAGTTTGTTGTGTCAGGAAAATCAAAGATGTGCTAAGGTTTTAATAGAAACTTTAGATGCACAGTACAATAACAGGTTAGAAGATGTGAATGTAATTTACAGCAGTACAAGTGAAAGCTGTGATATTGGTGTTGTTGAACAAGGTTTGAATGAAATTAGTTTACCACAATGTGTTGGTTCTGGATGCAGTTTATTGGTTTCAAAGCAAGGTTATTGGTCTTATCCTCAAACATATAGTGTAAGATGTTACACAACTTCTGGCTGTGAAAGAGAGGATGTTTTATGTGACAATGAGAAAATAATTGTTGATTTAGAGCCTTATAGAACAAAGGATTTTGTTGTTAAAAAGAAAAGAATGATGAAAGACACATCCTGGAAGTTTAATAATGAGGCTGTCAATTTATTAGATAATGAGTATGTTGTGCTGTCTCTAGAGAAAATAAAAGAAAATCAGAATGAAGAAGACTTTGCTGTAAATGGTATATTTAATGGAGATGAATTTGAAGCAGTGCTTGAAAGGATTATCCCTGGAAAATACAAAGCAAGAATGGATTTATTCTACAAATTCCCTGATTTAGCTGGCAGAAAAGAAGTTGTGTTTAAAGGAAAAGAAGAATGTGCTGGTGGTATTGCAGGTATTGGAGAAAAATGTGTAACAATAGATGATATGAAGTTCAATGAGACTTTTAATGAAGGCGGAGCTGTTTTTGAGTTTGAAATAACCAAAGATAAGCTGGATAATAATGATGTAATAGAATTTTATGTAATAAGCACTGTAGACAGCAGTTCATTTAATCTTTTAAGTATTGATGATACAGATCAGATGGGCAAAGTTGAGGAATTGTCTGAAACTTACAGATCAGAATTAGAGCCTAAATTTAAAAAATGAAAATCTACGATTTTCAATGTAAAAATTTTCGGAGGAAAATTTTAACAAATGAATAAAGAAAAAACATTGAGGATAATTGCATTGTTTATGATAAATTTAATAGTCATGTTTCCATTAGCTTTTGCTGAAGCTATAGACACTACAGAAGTAACTGAGGAAACAGCGCAGAGTATGACTGTTACTTTAAAAGATGTAGTGATAACTGACAGCAGCAGCAACTTAGTGGAATACTTTATTCCTCAAAATGTTTTGATAGATGTCAGTGTAGAGATAAATATGATTGATTTAAAGCAGGTTAATGGACAATTTGTATCAGGGGGCATGAAACAAGGAAGTTGTATTCCATTCCCAGAATTCACAAGATGTACATTCTATGATATGCCTTACAGTCTAAAAGAAGCTTCACTTAGTGAGGAAATGATTGTTACTGTTACAGACAAGGATGATAATTTAATAAACAGTGCAGTTGTTGTAGAAAAAGAGCTTTCTGAAGATAGTACACAACCAGGTATTAGTAATATAAAAGTTACTGACAGGGTCAACAGAGACATCAATGATTGGGTTTCAGGAAATATGGATGTATATGTTTATGTTGATATTACAGATTCTGAAAGTGGTGTAGACAGAAACAGTATCATAGCTGATTTAAATGATTTAAACCCTAGTGGAAGTTACTCAAGTTTAAGTCCAGGCAGTTGTACTGATATCATAGACGGTGCAAAATGCAGGTTTGATGCTTCTATAAGTTTAAGTGACAGCAAGACTGCTAATCTGTTGTTTGGAGCTGCTGATAAATCAGGAAATTTTGAAAGTGTAAGTTTATCTTACAACTTTAAGATAGATTCTACAGGTCCAGAAGTTACCGATATTAAAACAGATATAATCTATAATGGAATGAGTTATGTTAAGGAAATAGAAAATAAATTTACTGCTAGTTTTACAGAAGCTGGTGTTGGCTTGGATAACAGTGATGTTATTTTGGACCTAAGTGAATTAGGTTCTGGAGTTATGCCTGCAACTGATTGCGAAGGAACTAATTGTTATTGGAACAATGTTGCAATTACTGTAAGGGATGGAACCTATAAAATTAGAGTAAGCCCTGAAACAAGCGATAAATTAGGAAATAAATTAGTTGGAAGTTTGGAAAAAGATGTAAAGGTTGATATTAAAGCTCCAATTGTTGAAAGTGTTGAAGTAATTCCAGTTGCTGGCTCTAATCCATTGATAGAAGGTTATATACAAACAGGCAATGCTTTGTTGATAAAAGCAACACTTTATGAGCCAATTGCATTGGCTGCTACAGCTGATTTTTCAAAATTTATAAAAGATGCAAAAGATATTCCAGGGCTGTGTGCGCAGGATGGTAATTATTGGGAATGTATTTGGGAAACAAGTGAGATTAATATTGAAGGATATATTGTAAATAGATTAAAGTTTGAATTTACAGATGTTGTTGGAAACACAGATATTTTTGAGCATCCCTTAATTGTTTTTGCTGCTGAAACTGAAGAGATAGATTACTGGGAAGCTTCAGTTGGTTATCCAAGCCCTGATGGAATAGATAAAGAATTAATTGCACTTTATGATCCTTATATTTATTTCCCAGTTGATTTAAGAGCAAAAGGTAGAAGTAATATGTGGCCATTAAGTGTGGAGATTGGAGATTGTGTTAATGCAGAGGGTGAAAGTTATGGTGCTTATCTGAGCTCTGCTTTAGGAAATAAGCCTGAGCTGTTTAATTATAACACTTTAGAAGCAGGAGATTTACCTTACAAGATTTATCTGAAATATACCTTAGAAAGAGCAGAGCCTCCTGCAGATGAATTGCCTATAAAATGTACTTTAAAGATAAGAACTTTAGTTGAGAATCAAAGGATATCTTCAATAGAGACTGAGAATGTTACAGTAAAGATTTCATATTATTATAATCCTTTGGGAACATTAGATGGAAGTATTCAAAATGAGATAGACAGAGTTAGTGATAATTGGTTGGTTAAAGGTAAGTGGATTGAGACTTTTAATGGTGTGTTTAAGTTTGCCAAGACATTATGCAGGATGGGTAATTGGATTAAAGATATTTCAATAATATTTTCTAATATCAAAGATATATTTGCAAAAGCTTGTGCTGTTGGAGCGCCATCAGTAGTATCTGCAGGAGCATGTGTAACCGCTAAAGAGGTGGGTGAACTCACCGAAATACAAAAACAAAATTTAAGAAGAATGTATGATACACACTTTTTTCCGGCATGTAAATTAATGAGCTGCCAGCTATGGGAAAAAGAATGGGGTATTAATAAAAAAACTGGTGAGCAAAAATCAGGATTCTTAGGATTAGGAGATTTAGCAAGAGAAGATTGGTTCCTGCAGAGCAAAGCTTATTCAAAACAAGGGTGGTTTGGTAATGTTGATCCACAGCACAGCTTAATTTATAGTGTTGCATTTTTATGCCTGCCTGGTGTATTTTATAATCTGCAGAAAGCAAGGGTTATTGATTGCCAGTATGTAAACTGCCTGAAGCAGACTGTAGCAGGTATGCCTGTACAGATGTGCACTTCGCAGAGAAGCTATGGTTATTGCAAGTTTGTTTATGGAGAAATGTTTAACTTATTTCCATTTGCATCTGCGCTTGGTTATTTAACACAGAATGTGAAAAGGGCTTTATCGCATCCTGCTGATTCAATTGGATTTGCATTAAGCACTGTGTGCAGAACACAATGTACAAGTATTACTCCAATAGGCTCATGTAAATTATGCACTGTTGTTGATACTTTGAATGTTGGTTTAGAGATATTATGCGATTTAGGCATAGGAAAGAATTGCGAACCATTATGGAACCAATTAAAAGTTGATGATAGTGCTTGCTCTGGTATAACTGATGAGGAAGAGGAAGAAGAAGGTGAGGCTGTTGTTTAAGAATAAATTAATTGTGTTGATGATTGTCTTTTTAGTAGTTTTAAGTGGGGTTGTTTTTGCAGCTGATGAAAGTTATACAGAAAAAGAAGCAAATGCAGATGCAGTGAATATTAAAAGGTGGTTAAATTTTTGGACTCCTGATGGAGAAAGAATAGTAAACCTACTTAAAGATAGAAATGCAGATCAGATTGAGTTGATAAAATCAGAGTATAAAAAGATAACATTAAATGATGATTTAGAAAAA
>CAZSMA010000025.1:0-16874 GCA_964608065.1 uncultured Methanosarcinales archaeon | reverse complement strand
AACTTATATCCTATTAACTTATACACTAGTTTAGCTGCTGTAAAATCAGAAACAATATTATCTTTGACAGGACTTAGTTCTACTACATCGCAACCAACAACATTTCTTTTTTTAAAAACTTCTTTTAACAAATTTATTACATTATACCAATTTAATCCACCAGGTTCTGGTGTTCCAACAGCAGGCATAATGCTTGGGTCAAAAACATCTAAGTCAATTGTGATGTAAACATTTTCTGTTAAAGAATCTATAACTTCTTTAAACCACTTATTGTTGTTGTAGATATCTCTTGCGAAGAATATTTTTAACTTGTTTTGTTTAATAAAAGGAATTTCTTCTTCGCTAACACTCCTTATTCCAACTTGAGCGAACTTTAATCCTAAATCAAAAATTCTTTTCATAGGACATGCATGACTTAATTTAGAACCTTCATAACTATCTCTTAAATCAGAATGTGCATCTAGCTGTAGAACTGATAAATCATTATATTTTTCTTTGAATGCTTTTACTATTCCTGAAGTTATAGAATGTTCTCCACCTAAAGTTATTAGGAATTTATCTTCTTTGATATTTTTCTTTGTTTCGTTGTATATATTATTGTTTACTTCTTTAGGATTTCCCTGAACATTAATTGGTTTTAAAGTTGAGATTCCAACATCGCAAGGTATGTAATCTAATTCATCATCATACAATTCTACTTCTTTAGAAGCTTCAATTATTGCTTTAGGACCTTTAGCAGTTCCTTTTCCATATGTAACTGTGCCTTCATATGGGATTTGAGTTATTGCTACTTTGCTTTTATTGTAATCTGTGAAGTTTTCACCTAATCCTAAAAAGTTATCTGGAATGTTCATTTCAATTAAGAAGCAGAGTTTATTTAAAAATATTATCTTTGTTCAACCATCATTTCCCTTCTTGGGAAGTCTAATCCTCTTTTTACAACATTTTTTTCGCTTTTTTTTGCATCAAAGGCTTTTGTTAAATATTCAGCTGCTTTATCTATATCAAATCCTTTACAAGAAAAAACATCAATAAAAACATAATTTTCTTCTGGAAAAGTATGGATGCTAATATGACTTTCAGCAATCATTACAAATCCAGATACTCCTGGAGTGTCTGCCCACTTGTCTTTCCATTTTACAACATATGGGAGAGTCATTGGAGTCATTCCCATTAAAGTAGGTAAATTAAGTAGGATATCATATACTAAACCTGCATCTTTTAGTTTCTCTATGTTACAACCTGAGGCATCAATGGTTAGATGCGGTCCAAATGGTTCAAGTTCAGTCATTTTTTTACTTTAAGAGTGTATCGTCGATAATGAAATTAAGATATTTTTTTTATATTTAAACTTTTCTTTTTTTTTTATTTATTTTTTCATCCAAGAAATTTCTTCTTTATCTAGGTCTAATTGTTTACTAATGGTTCCAGCCATATCTTTATTTTTTTTAAAAATTATTTTGAAGTAATCAATATTTTTTATTGCCTGCTTTGTAGAAGTGTGTGTGTGAGAAGCAATTTTTTGTGCTATGGCTTTCTTTTTCAATGATTTCTGTTTTGCCCACCATAGTTTTAGTAAACGTGATGTTGGCTTGTATTGAACATATTTCTTATATTTTTCATCTTTTGATAATGCAATACCTATTGTGAGTAAATCATTTATGTAAATTAAGTATCTCCAATGTTGCCATCTTCTAATCCTTCCTCTAAAGACATCTGCTTTGCTTAGTTTGTCATAGGCTCTTACTAAGTCTTCTGGTTTAGTATACTCTAAAGGAAGATTTTCATCAATCCAGAGAAAAATACTGTCTGTGTTTTCTTCAACATCATCAAAACTGTTTTTTGCAATATTAGGGTCTGTTGTTTTGAAAATCTTTATCAAAGCGTTAATCATAGTTTCTACTTTATTTCTTTCTCCTAAATCCTCAATTTCAAGATTTTTATTTTTTTCATAAGAGCTTTGAAGATCATTTATAGCTGCTCTTAAATCTCCACCAGATATTCTTGCTAATGATTTTAAGATTTCGTCTTTTGCTTTAATTTTTTCATTTTTACATATTTCTTTTAGTATTTTAAATATTGACATATAATCCACTGGTTTGAATTCAATAAGATTAGTTTTACCTCTTAAAGAACCAAACTTATAATCCCACGGGTTCATTGCAGTAAGGATTATCGGGAATGTTGTTTTTTGAATAAGTTTTATTAAAGCTTGTAGTCCTCCACGATCTTTTGTTCCTGATAAACCATCCACCTCATCAACTAGAATTATTTTTCCTTTTGAGAATAAGCTGTGTTGGTTGATAACAGCACCAAGTTTAGAGTTGATTTGATCTTTGTTTCTTATGTCAGATGCATTGATTTCATAAATTTCAACTCCTAAATCTTTTGCTAAAGCATATACTGAACATGTTTTTCCAGTTCCAGAGGGTCCGTAGAGCAGAGCACTTTTTTTTTTTTGTTTCTTGAAATTAAGGATAAATTCTTTTAAAGATTTTATAGCTAAATCTTGTCCAATGATATCTTTAATCTTTTCTGGTTGATATGTCTTTGTCCAAGGCTGCATAAGAGTAGAGAAAACTATTATTGTTTATTAAGGTTTTGTTAAAATAAATAAATAAAAAAAAAAAAAAAAAATGGAAAAGCCCTACTCGGCTAAAGCAGGACTTTTCCGGTCAAGGATGTGATTCCCTTGAATATGAGTTAAACTAGGTTGAGTATGATGGTGAATAATTCTTGTAAGATTTTGGTGTGAAATATTTGTCTTTGATTTTCTTGAATTTAGGTCCGTATTTTTGCTTTATTGATTTGACCAGTCCCTGTTCTCCAGCAATCATAGCGAAAAGAACATCATTACCTGTTCCTATTGCTAACCTATAGAAAGGATCAGCAACATAATTCATACTAAAGAAGTGGATTGGTGCTAGTGTGTAGAAAGTTTCTTTTACTAGATCTTTAAATTTACCTTTTATTGCAGTATTATATGCTTCCTTTGTATATTTGAATATTCTTAAGTTAAAAATACTATTTACAAATCCTTTCCAGAAACCATATTTCTGAAGTATGTGGTCTGTCATTTTGTACCAGAAAAGCCAAGGTGTAACAATAAGTGGATTAAAGACTAAGGTTTTTACAATCTTACCTATAATTGTTGAGTTGGATATAATATCAGGTATAGAATATGCCCAGTACCCAAGAGTTGCAGCAGGAAAACCTATACCTATCCTTTTTCTAGTAACACTCCATGGTGTTTTTCTTCCTGCCCTTTTATCAGCTATGTAACCTCCAATTGATAACCCTACAGGTGTTAGGAAAGCGGCAGGACCAACTAATGCTGTACATACAGCTGCGATCGGAGCTATGAATAAAAGATCTTTTACAATTGTACCTAAAGTTGTTTTTTTACTTTTAGGTTTTTCTACAACATCGTCTATAGAATTAGTTTTAGTGTGTTGGTTGCTGGCACTACCTTGACCCTTAATATTATCATATTCATTAATTACTCTATCATCAAGTGGATCTTCTGCCAAGGGAATCAACCTTTTGTTGAGAGTTTAGCTCTAAGTAGCCAACTTAGACTCTCATCTATTTTATTACTTTGCAGTTACTATAAGTGTATTTAAATCTTTCGATTATTTGACTATTAAGAAGTGGTTACAAATAAAGAATAAATATTAACCAAAAATAATTTAAATACAACCTAGTTAGTTTGCACTATAATGACAATATCAATAGAAGATATGGCAACATTCTGTAAGAGGAAAGGATTTGTTTATCCTACTTCTGAGATTTATGGGGGTATTTCAGGATTTTTTGATTATGGGCATTTAGGTGTAGAACTGAAGAATAATATTAAAGCAGAGTGGTGGAAATCTTTTGTACAGCAAAGAGAGGATATTGTGGGTATTGATGGAAGTTTAATAACCCACCCAAGTGTTTGGAAAGCATCAGGTCATTTGGATTCTTTTGAAGATATAATGTTGATATGCTCTAAGTGCAAGAAGAAGGTTAGAGCTGATACTTTTGTTGAAGATCAATTAAAAGTGCAAGCTGATGGAATGTCAGCAGAGGATATTAATGGTTTGATAAAAAAAAATAAGCTTAAATGTCTCCAGTGTAATTCTGATTTTGAAGAATTAAAACATTTTAATTTAATGTTCAAGACTAATGTTGGTGCAGATAGCGGTAAGGAAAGCATTGCTTATTTCAGGCCAGAAACTGCACAGCAGATTTTCACTAACTTCAGATTAGTTCAGGAAAATGCAAGAATGAAGCTTCCGTTTGGTATTGCACAAATTGGAAAAGCTTTTAGAAATGAAATTTCTCCAAGAGATTTTCTTTTCAGATGCAGAGAGTTTGATATGATGGAGATAGAGTATTTTATTAATCCTGGAAAATTAGATGATTGCCCTTATATTAAAGAAGTTTTGGACCATAATATCTTGATTTATTCTGAAGAAATGCAGAATAAAAAACAAAAAGAAAAAAAAAAAACAATAAAGCAAGCACTTGATAATAAAATTATCAAGGATAAATGGCAAGCTTATTTTTTAGCTTTAGCGCATAAGTGGTTTATTGAGTTAGGCTGCAAGCCAGACAATTTTAGGATAAGACAACATATTTCCAAGGAATTAAGCCATTATGCTAAGGATACATGGGATTTAGAGTATAAATTTCCATTTGGATGGAAGGAACTGCAAGGAATAGCAAATAGAACTGATTTTGATTTACAGCAACATATAAAACATTCTAAGACAGATTTAAGTTTTTTTGATGAGGAAAGCAAGAAAAGAGTTGTTCCTCATGTCATAGAACCTTCACAAGGTGTTGACAGGGCATTTTTAGTTTTTATGTTTGACGCTTATAATGATAATAAGAAGAGGGGAAATGTTGTTTTAAAACTTCATCCAAATTTAGCTCCAGTTAAGATAGGTGTTTTTCCTTTGGTCAATAAATTAGATAAAGATGCAAGAAAGGTTTATGATCTGTTGAAAAAAGAGTTTATATGTCAGTATGACAGAAGTGGTTCAATTGGAAGAAGATATGCTAGAGCAGATGAGGTTGGAACCCCATACTGTGTTACAATTGATTTTGATTCTTTGAAAGACAATAGCGTTACTGTTAGAGATAGAGATAGTACTAAGCAAGTAAGGGTAAAAGGGAAAGATTTAAAAGAAACATTAAAAAAACTACTGAATCAAGAAACAAAAATATAATTGAGGGTGATCGTATGGCAATTACAGATTTAAAAGCAAGGCAAGGAAAAGTTGATATTGTTGTAGAAGTTACAGCAAAAGATGAGCCAAGAGAGTTTGAGAAATTTGGCAAGAAAGGAAAGGTTTGTAGTGCTACTGTAAAGGATGATTCTGGAGAAATTAAACTAAGTCTATGGAATGAGCAAGCAGATACAGTTAATGTTGGAGATAGAGTCCATATCATAAATGGTTATGTTAATGAGTTTCAGGGAGAGCTACAGCTGACTGCAGGTAAGTTTGGAAAATTAGAGATTGTTGAGAAAGGGTCTGAAGTAGTTACAGAAGATGAGAAAACTGAAGAAGAAGATAAGGATGAATTAAATAAACCAAAACCTGCTTCAGAAGAAGAGATGACAACAGATGAATATGAAGAAGCTGTTGAAGAAGAAGTTCTAGATAAATAATTTTTTTTTTTGTTTTTTAATTTAAGAAAGATTTATAAATAAAAATAGAAATTCAATCTAAAGCAGGGGAACGTAGCTCAGCCTGGGAGAGCACTACGCTGAAGAACTATTCTTTAGAAACGTAGTTGTCCGGGATTCAAATTCCCGCGTTCTCATTTTTTTCTTTTTTAAATTCTTAAAGAATCAAAGTATATTTGGCATTATTGTGTTTGCTATCAGGTTGAAGACTATTGTTACAAATAGAGTAATAATAACATATATCAAAGTGCTTTTTGTTAAGTTAGATCCAAGATTATAATGTTCACTTAATTTATCAGAACCGTTCTCAATACCATTAGATAAGATAGTAAGGACATAGATTATTTGTATAACATACAAGCCAACAACTATCTGGAAATAATATGTCGGGATAGAGTCTCCGAATAAGTCTGTTAAGTTAGCAGCTCCTGCTCCACCGGCTCCTCCTGCTACTTCAGGTAATATTTGTCCTAATTTACCAAGGATTGCAGTTATCATAGACGTTATTCCGACAACAATTCCAGATATTGCTGGTGTAAGGAATTTTATCTGAGCTTTCATAGAGGATATAATTTCAGCCATTAAGTCACGAAGACGTTCATTTACTTTGTGAATCTCCTTTACATACCTTGAGATATTTAGCAAAGCCTGAGCTGCAACTTTCGGCCCTTTTTTTACACTTTCAATTAAAACTTTCATTGAGCTTTCAATCAAATTAGATGGAAAATAAGTTATAGCTCCTGTTTTTTTATCAAAGATTGCCTGTTTTACACTCATTCCAAGTTTTCTTATGTTCATATTGACTATTGAGAAAAAATCGCCAGAGAAAGTACCTTCCATAGTAGAAGCAACTTTGCCAAAAGCAACCTCTGCAGGTAAGCCATCCCCTAACCTATTGCCAAGTTGAAATAATGAAGAAGCAAATTCATTTTCCAGTTTTTTAGTTTTTTCTCGGATTTTTATGACATTCTTTGATCTTAATTTCCAGTAAATGCCTATACTTAAACCGACAGCCATTGTAATAAACAAGCTTAATATAGATGCTCCTAAACCATAAGGCCCTATCGCTTTTTCAGTATCTGCTTTGCTTTGTCTGTATTCTAACAATTGAAAATTTTCTCCCTGTATATCAAAATCAGGAGCAACAGAGTGGATGATTAAAGGACTTAGTCCTATCAGCAGAAATGTTGCTATAATGAAGAAAGCCACATATGCAGGATTTATTTTAATTTCTCTTTTGCCTAACTTGATTATAACATTTTTCATTTTTTTTAATTCGGGATCATATTCTGAAGCATCAGTATCACCATAACCTGTTGGTCTTTTTGATAAAATTTGTTTCCCCATATAATAAACGACGATAGGTAATAATACATTATACAAAGCAGCAATATGATACCATTTTACATTTTCCATGAAACTTACAACTAATGGCAGTATAACTAAACCAAGAATTGGCATTATTATTCCTAACATATGCAGCATTGTTATTGGTGATTTAAGATCATGAGCATAATGCAGCATTTTTTCATAAGTCTCTGTTAATATTATATCCAGTGATTTTTCTAACAATTCCAACCTTCTGTCTTCTACTCCCTCGTATAAGCTGCCTTCAATTAAATGGAAAGCTTCAATAAACTCAAAATTCCATTTTTTCCAGGATTCTAAGTATATATCTAAAGATTCTTTAATTGAAGCATATTTTTCTGTTTCAACATCCCAGAGAATTTTTTTTAGGTCTAAAGATAAAGGCGGAGCAATATGTTCAGAAGCAAAATTTATTGCTAGTTCTAAGTTTGAAGTGTGCCTCATATACGTTACTATATAAAAAATGCATAACACCATCTGGTTAGATGACTTCATCCTCCAGTTATTAGCTATAAAATGAGGTAGTTTTGTTATAGGACCCATTAATAAGATCCCAATAAGAAAAAAGAAAAAAATGAAGAAGAACCCTTCAGTTAATATGAAACTAATTATAGATCCAAGCAATATAACCATCATAGGGGCGAGTAATGAAAATGAAGAAGCTCCTGCAGGAGTTATATTCAGGTGAGATATCTCAATAGATTCTTCCAATGCTTTTTGGTTTTTTTCATTTACTTTTACTTTAAGAATTTTCTCGCTTAAATCACATAATTTTTCATATATTGTCAGATTTTTGGGCATATACTCTGATTTGAAATCCTGATATTCTTTAGAAAAAACAACTTTTGGAACTTTCTCTATATGTCCACCTAACTGATCTTTTATTTTCTTATTATATTTCGCCATTATATTTTTTATTTCTTCTTCAGGAGTTTCAGGCATGCTTAAAAATCACCTCCAATGATTTTTGGCACCAACTTCGTTGGTTTTCATTATTGTTTCAGGTTTATTTTTTTTGCAGTTCTTTTTAACCATTCGTTCCAATCAAAAAATATTTTTTTAGAATCTAAAGCTCCAACTTCTTCTTTAACTTTATCAGAGATTCTGTGGAACTGGTCGTTAGATTGTATTACAAAAGGAGCCTCTAAAAGGCTGAGCATGTTGGTTTCATTAGCAAAATTAACTAAAGTTTCTTTAATTTTAGTTCTTAGCATGATATTGTCCCATACAGCATCCCAGTTACCAGCCCATTCCCTGACATTGCCTGCAATAGCTTTTAATACATCAGATTCGCCATTGATTAGATCATCGCTTGGTTCAAGCTGATCGCTTTTGCTTTGATATTTCATAAGGTCAACAAAACCTTTTTCTAATAAAGGATCATTTTCCCAGTATTTTCTTACTTCTGTTATTTGGGTAACACGCCTAAATCTATGCAAACTATCAGAAGACCTTATTGGGTTGGAAACTATTACAACATCTGTTGCCTTAAAACTGGTTCTTGGAACACCTAAATCATTTACAACCCTGTCAAAAACACCATATGGTGAGTCTGCGTGTATTGTTCCTGCTACAACATTAGCTGATGCACCTATCCTCATTGCCTCGTATAATGCTTTAGCTTCAGTACTTCTGACTTCTCCTATAATCAAACATGAATCTCCCATTCTTAATGTTGTTCTTATTCCTTCATCTGCAGAGACTTCTGCAGTGCCTTTAGTCATAGCAGATGCTACTTTCATTGCCTGGATATTATAACCTAGCTTTCTTAGGGGAGTTGTTGGCAGTTCTAGAGTGTCTTCTATTGTGATTATTCTGAACTTTCTCATTATTTCTGTCAATAATGACCCTAATAAAGATGTTTTTCCTGCAGACCTTGTTCCAGCTACAAGTAATGTTCTTGAACCATCAACTAAGAAACTAATGATTCCAGCAGCTAATGGATTTATCATTCTGTTGTTGATAAACAAAGGAAGTGTCCAAGGACGGTCACGATGCCTTCTAAAAGCATATGCCAGACCAAAAGGATTTAGTGGAGGAGATATTACAGCGACTCTAGCATTAGCTTTTGGAATGCTTAATTCTGTATCTAAAATAGGATTTGCCTCATCTAACGGTCTTCCTGATATTAGTCTTAATTTAGAAGCCCATGATTCAGCTTCGCTTAAAGTAGGAACTATGTTAGTTGTGCAGTCAGCGTAATCCTGATGAACAAGAAACATTGGGATTCTGCCCATTGGAGAGTTAATTGTTATGTCCTGTACTTTTTCATCCTCTAATAATATTTCTATAAGTCCAAATCCTACAGTATATCTTACTAGAATATTTGTGAGTTCATTTAGTTCTTTTTCCCTTAATCTAAGATGTCTGTTGTCAGCTAATTCTTCTATTAGGTCGTGGCCAACATTAGAGAAGACCTGCCTCATTCTTTCAGGCTCTACAAACTCTTTTTTTGTCGGTTTGTGCTCTGCCATTACTTTTCTTGCAAGATCAACAATCTCATATTTTTCTTCACTTAACTTAAATTCAGGTGGCATTATGTGATAGAGGTACTGTATTGTATCAGGCATAGCAAAGATAGTGACTTCAGTGTTGCCTACATCGTATGTGTCAAGTTCTTCAGCTTCAGGAGGGAAGGAAGCCATAAGTTTTGTGAACATAAAATCCGGCTTGATAGATGGGCTGAATATCTTGCTGTAAACACTTCTATCACCTACTTTGAGCCCTGCTAAGTACGGCTTTGCTAAATTTATTAGTTTTGTTTTCTCAATTAATCTTATCAAATAATTCAATAATGAAATATATTTCTTAATATTAGCAGTAACTTGTTTTTCCGGATTTCTCTGTGCTTTTATGTTCTCCCTTCTTAGAATTCTTTTTAGTTCTATATATGCTCCGATAGGATCACTTTTCAATAACTGGAATATTATATGCTGCATTTCAGCATATTTTACTGCATCACCCACACTACTATAACTAATTACTTTTTGTCTTACGATATGACCATATAACTTGGCTGTTTCTACTAATATTTGTGTCTGGTCATACTCATATTCATAATCCCTTTTCTGATAAAAAATAATCTTTGTTATGTTACCCACTTCTAATAATATGTCTAATACTCTTGACATACAGATAGGATCATCTTCTATAGAAGGGGTCAGACTATAACTTTCTAGATCAACCCTTAGTGTCACATCATCCCCTTCCCTTATTACGTCGTACGAGAATGCTTTCTTTTTTTCCTGGAATAAAGCCATTTTTTTTTTTTTTTACTCTTTTTCCTCTTTTTTTAATAGTTCAAGCGCTATTTCAATCAAATGAGATTTGTTTCTGTACTTGGTTTTGTCTTCTGCTCTTTTATTTATCCACTTTATAAGAGCTTCATCGATTGTTGCTGAGATTGGTTTTTTTACCATTTTATACGAAAATGCTAAACCGTACTCACTTCGTTCGTAAGCTTACTCATTTTATGAGTAGGTTTTATATTATAAAATATATTTTATATTATTTTATTCTATTATATATATTATATAATATGTTTGATATATAAAACTTTGGTTTCAATAACTATATACCACTTTTATATACTCACATAAATTTATTATAAATGGTGTAATTAATATAAATATTAAAATGCCAGATGTACAACTTTTTGGGAAAAAACAAACTTCAGAAGAAGATAAAGGGAAACACAAGATGTTTGGTCATAAAGAAGCTTTAGGACCTTCTGTTGATAATGTTAATGCGATTTCAAGTGAGTTATCATTAGTTAACAGGAGAGTAAGGGTTTTGGAAGAGAGATATAATAATCTAAGAAGGAAATCTCAGTTAACAGAACAAAATATGTTGGCTACTAATAAGAAAAGTATTACAGATATTAAGGCCTTAACTACAGAAATAGATGATATAAAAAAAGAAGTGGATATAATAAAAAGCACGATTAGACAAGTGATAGATGAATTGAAGAAGACAGCAAAGAGAGAAGAAGTAAAAGTTCTTAGTAAATATATTAATTTATGGGAACCAATCAAGTTTGTTACGCACGAAGAAGTTGAAAAAATAGTTAAATATATCGTTGCTGATAATAAAAACAAATAGAAAGTTTTAAATATATATGACGTTAGTTTATTGTTACTAAATAACAAAAAGTTGGTGATAGTCAATGTCTTTATTCAAAATAGCTAAAGGAAATAAAAATAAAAAAAGAGAGGATGAGATGCAATTACCTCCGCCAGGACCACCTATGGATACACCAATTGATAAAGTACTTAGTATGAGACAGCAAGGCATGACCAATAACCAGATTATCCAAAACTTGCAAAGATTAGGCTATGATTCTGATCAGATATTTAACGCAATAAATCAAGCAGATATTAAATGGGGGGTTGCAAACACTGTTCAACCAGTTGAAATGGGTACAGAGCAAGCTATGCCATTTCCATTAGGACCTCCACCTCAAATTAGACCTGAAGCTGAAGAACAGGGTGTAGATAGGGAAAGGATAGAGGAAGTAGCAGAAGCAATCATTGATGAAAAATGGGATGAATTAGTGAAAAACATAAACAAAATTATCGAGTGGAAAAATAAATCTGAATCTAAGATATCTTCTTTAGAACAGCAATTTAAAGACTTAAAAAATGATTTTGATAAACTGCACCAGGCTGTTATAGGTAAGATTGGAGAATACGATCAAAACATCCTTAATGTAGGTACTGAAATAAAGGTTATGGAAAAGGTATTTCAGAAAGTATTGCCTACTTTAACAGAAAATGTTAATGAACTTTCTAGGATTACAAGAAATGCTAGGAAAACTGGTTCTAAGAAGTAAATAAATAAAAAATTAGTTATGGGGTCCCCCTTCAGCTAGTCTAGCAACTGTAAAATTTGCTATTAAAAGTATTGCTATAAGCCCTAAAACTTTTGGATGAAGCAGTGTATCCCAAAAAACATTTTTTTCTGTTATTATATCTGTGTGTGTACTACCTCCACTTTCTGCAGTCATATTCACTCCTATCGGTCTAAGTCCTTTATCACTGTCTCTTAGAGTAACGCTTGTTATTGATCCTATTATTATTATTATGATTATTGAAAGAAAAGCCCAAACAATTTGGCTGCCGTATCTAGGATGTCTTATTTGGCCCAATATATCATCATCTGTAGCTCCATAGGTCTTAAAGACCATTACAATAAATATTGTTGCTATGAAAAGAAGAATAAACCAAGGAGCCATTCTGTTTATAATAGCCCTTATAGTTGGTGAAAAAAAAGTAAAAAAAGCAAGTATAATAGAAAAAAAGGAGCTCAATGCCCGATTACTTCCTAAAATTTTTGAACTAGACAATGCAGCATAAGCTACAACAAAAGTTAATAAAAAAGGAAAAATAACTGAAAATTTTTCCAATAATGCAATGTCAAGGAATGTAGCCATTTTTTTTTTTTTTTTACTTTTTATCGCCACCACCAAATATATTACTTAGGTCGGTGCCAAACCTGCTAATCCTTGTTCTTTCTTCTCGTTCTCCTTCTCCGCCAGTTATAAATGCAATTATTAGTCCAAACACTACGAGTATTATAATTATCGACATTGATTCTGAACCAAATAAGTTAATAATTTGTTGCCATCCTACCCACCATCCTGCAGCTGATCCAAAAATCCAGATTATCAGGATAACTGATATTATTATAATCCAGCCTTTGAATGCAACTCCAAAGAATCTTGCTTCTCCTCCGAAAAGACCAATTAACAACAATAACATCAGTATTGCTATAATCACAATAGATACAGATGGAATTGCTCTGTTTATAATCTCTACAGGGTCATAAGCTCCTAACATGAGCTGGTATGTTCCGGTTACGTGCGGAACTACAACAAGCAATGCAAATACAAGTGATACTACTACATTAAGATTTTTCTTTTTTTCACCTAGTAACATAGTTTTTTGCATCATTGCAAATATTAGAGTGAACACTAAGAGAAAGGGTAATAAAATGTCTGTTAAGCCCCAAGAATCTAAAGTTTGAATAAAACCTCTTAACCCCATTCCGTAAGATGCCATTTTAATTTATCCTCCTTTTTTTTTTTTTTTTTATAAAATATTTTGAAGTATTCTATACTTTTTTTTCTTCAGGTTTACTTATGCTTTTTTTTTCGCCTTTTGGTTCTTTAACTATGTAAAGCATGAATAAAAGTATAACTATAAGTAATATAACTGAAGCAACAGCTGTGCTAGATAAATGATTTATAAGCCAGTTCCATCCGTATTCTAAAAAACCCTGTCCGTTATCCATTTTTATAGCTTGTGCAAAAACTGCTACAATTCCTATTAATAGTATAATCATTCCACCAATCTTCCACCCGCCTTCCAAAAATACACCCTCTCCTTCTTTGTAAAATGAGCCTATTAATAATAAGAAGAAAACAACCAATAAAAGTAAAATTACCATGTGGCTGCTGACTTCTGTTATCATTTCAACTAGTTTTGAAGAAGCAACAACCATGAAAGCAATGACAAATGCAGCCATTGCATTTAGGTTTTTCTTAGTATATTTTTTGCCTTCTATCTCTTCTGTACCAAGTACTTTTGTTTTTTCAAAAATAGCAAAAGTAATTGAGAATACAAGCAAAAAAGGCAAAACTACATCATATATTCCGATTTTATCAAAAAGTTCCAGTACATTACGGAATGTGGATACATCTGCCATAGACTAAATACTAATATGCTTTATATATAAAACTTTCGAAAATACATATATTTTCGATGCTTGAAAATGTAAGCATTTTCAAAGCTTTCGGAAAATTTATATGGGGGGTATGTACACATAACAACAAAGTTTATAAAAAAACAGATATTTTTTAGTATATCAAGTAAAAATGTTAAGTAAAAAGGAATTTAAGGGTATAGGGAAAGAACTTTCACAGATAGACCAACAAAGAGAAGTACTAATTAAAAAATCAAGGGATGTTTTGAAATTATCAAAGCAGCTTATTTATTCTTTGCATAGAAATAATCTGAATGAGATTAATAAATTATTAAAGGGGGTTAATAGTGAAAAGTCAAAACTTGACAATATAGCAAATAAGTATAAGAAATTGACATATGAAGGGTCTTATAGCGAGGCATTGCAAGAGTATGTAGAAGCTATCTGTTATTATTCATTTATCAAAGGAATAAGCGTTCCAACCAGGTCATCTTTAAAAGTAGGGACAGAAGATTATTTGATGGGAATATGTGATCTAACAGGGGAATTAGCAAGAAAAGCAGTAGCCTTAACAGTGCAGAAGGATTATAAATCTGTTAAGAAAATAAAAGGACTTGTTGAAGAAATATATGGAGAATTCTTGAAATTTAATCTGAGGAATAGCTATTTAAGGAAAAAAAGTGATTCTATTAAGTGGAACTTGAAAAAGATAGAAGAGATAATGTATGATATACATAAAAGAAAATGACTTCTTTACAAAAAGCTGCTAAAATCATAATTAGTAATTGCATGGGTTTAAAGCCAAATGAATCTTGTTTGATAGTCACTGATAAAAATAAGAGAAGGATTGCTAATGTTTTGTTTAAAGAAGTAAAAAAAATTACAGAGAAATTTAGTTTGTTAAATAAGTCTATTGGTAAGGTCCATGGTCAAGAACCAATTAAAAATATTGCTAAAGAGATGTTAAAATATGATGTTGTGTTGCTGGTAACAACCAATAGTTTAAGCCATACCTTAGCTAGGAAGAATGCAGTTGATAAGGGCGCGAGAGTAGCTTCAATGCCAGGTATAACTGAAGGTATTATGAAGAGAGCAATAGATGTGAATTATAGTAATATACAATCATTAAATAATAAGATAGCAAAGAGACTTACAAAAGGGAAGAAAATAAAGGTAATCACAAAGAAAGGTACAAACATTATTTTTTCAATAAAAGGAAGAGAAGGAATACCTGACTTAGGTTTTTATAGAAATCCTGGAGAATGGGGGAACATACCTTCTGGAGAGGTTATGATAGCTCCATTAGAATGTACTGCTAATGGCGTTCTGGTTTTTGATGCTTCTATGAGCGGTATTGGAAAACTTAATAGCCCTTTGAAAATTACAATTAAGAATGGTTTTGCAGTTGAATTTGAAGGAAAGCATGCTAGACAACTTAAAGGTTTAATAAAAGATCTTGGTAAGAGTGCTAGAAATATTGCTGAGCTTGGGATTGGTACTAATCCAAAGGCAAAGGTTACAGGTACTGTTCTAGAGGATGAAAAAGCGCTTGGGACAGCACACATAGCTCTTGGAGATAATATCTCTTTAGGTGGAGCAGTTAAAGCTGGATGCCATCTAGATGGTGTTTTGTTCAATCCTACAATATATGTTGATAATAAGAAGATGATGAAAGACGGAAAATTCTTGCTATAAATAATAAATTATTTAAAGTGTGGTAGAATTCTTAAGTAAATATGTTAAGAACACATACTTGCGGAGAATTGAGTAAGAAGGAAGTAGGTAAAAAAGCAGTTTTATGCGGTTGGGTTGATGCTCATAGGATTCAAGGCAGAATAGGCTTTATTCTTTTAAGAGATAGGTATGGAATAACCCAAATATTTGTTGATCCTAATCTTACTAAGAAATTAGGTGAGATTAGAAGGGAAAGCGTCATTATGGTAAAAGGAGATGTTAATGCACGTCCAGATAAACAGATTAATAAAGAATTAAGCACTGGAGAAATTGAACTTTGTGCAACTGAAGTTGAAATTCTGAATCCAGCAGAACCTTTGCCTTTAGAGCTTGATGAAAATGTTGAATCTACTGAAGAGACAAGGCTGAAGTTCAGATATCTGGATTTGAGAAAAAAGAGGATGCAGGATAATTTGATATTAAGGCATAAGGTGTTTAAGGTAATGAGGGACTGGTTTGATAAAGAAGGATTTTTGGAGATTGAAACACCTGTCTTGGCTAAATCAACACCAGAAGGTGCTCGCGATTATCTTGTTCCTTCAAGAGTAGATCATGGAAATTTTTTTGCTTTACCTCAAAGTCCACAATTGTTTAAACAGCTATCTATGGTTGCTGGTTTTGATAAATATGTACAGATTGTAAAATGTTATAGAGATGAAGATTTAAGAGCAGACAGACAGCCAGAGTTTACTCAGCTAGATATTGAGATGAGCTTTGTTGATGAAGAAGATATATATTCCTTGATCGAGAATATGCTGAAATATGTCTGGAAAACGGTTTTAGGCAAAGACCTGAAGATCCCTTTTGAAAGAGTAACTCATGAAGAAGCAATTAAAAAGTATAAAAGCGATAAGCCTGATTTAAGGAAGAAAGGAGAAGAGTTCAAGTTTGTATGGGTTGTAGATTTTCCTTTATTAGAATGGAATGAAGATGAAAAAAGGTATCAGGCAATGCATCATCCCTTTACCTCTGTTAAAGAGTCTGATGTTAAATTGTTAGATAAGAGCCCTGAGAAAGCAAGATCAAATGGATATGATTTAGTTCTTAATGGTCATGAAATAGCTGGAGGTTCTATCAGGATACACAAAAGAGAGATGCAGGAAAAGATGTTCAAGGTTTTAGGGATTTCAAAAGAAGAATCTCAGAAGAAGTTTGGTTTTCTCTTAGAAGCATTCAAGTATGGAGCTCCACCTCATGGTGGAATTGCTTTTGGTCTTGATAGATTGATGGCTATAATTTGCGGTGAGGATTCAATCAGAGAAGTAATAGCATTCCCAAAGAATAAAGATGCTAAAGATTTAATGTTAGATGCGCCTTCTAAAGTTGATAAAAAACAATTGGATGATTAGGCATGGCTTAGAATGGTTATATAGATTATATCAGGAGCCAAAAA
>CAZSMA010000024.1:0-17380 GCA_964608065.1 uncultured Methanosarcinales archaeon | reverse complement strand
TGGAGGAATAGGTTACCATTGCACTAAAGTGCAAGGTATCCTTTGAATGTAATGAGACAAAAAAGAAAAATAGTAGAATATAGGAGAAAAAGAGAAGGCAGAACTAACTATAGAAAAAGGTTAAAGCTACTGACTTCAAATAACTTAAGGTTGATTATTAGAAAATCCTTGAAAAACATCTCATCCCAATTAGTTGAATATGATGTTAATGGAGACAAAGTTATTTTAGGAACGTCATCAAATGAATTAAAAAAAAAATATGATTGGAAATTAAGTAAAAGTAACATACCTGCTGCTTATTTAACAGGTTTATTATTAGGAACCAAAGCAAAAAAAAAAGGGATAAAAAAAGCAATACTGGATTTAGGCTTAAATGCTTCCGCAAAAGGGGGCAGGATATATGCTTTATTAAAAGGTGCTTCAGATGCTGGTTTGGAAATACCTCACTCAAAAGAGATGCTTCCAAGTGATGATTCAATAAAAGGCGCAAACATAGTCAAATATTTTAATTTAACAAAAGATAACAAACTTTTTTCAAAATATAAAAAAGAAAATATGAATATTTCAGAAATTTCGAAGATTATTGATGATATAAAAAAGAAAATTTTACAAGGTAACTAAAAGATGAAAAAGAAAGAAATCAAAGAAAAAAGTAAGCCCAAAGATATCTCTAAAGAATCTGAAGAAGTAATCGCAAAACCTGTTGATAAAAAGGAGATTGAAGAAAAAATAGAAAAAAAAAGCTTCGATAAGGAATCATGGACTCCTAAAACAGGGATTGGAGCTAAAGTAAAATCAGGAGAAATTACTGATATTGACCAGATAATTGATATTGGAGCAGGAATAAAAGAGCCTGAAATAGTAGATGCTCTAATAGCTAATGCAGAAACAGATTTATTACTAATAGGCCAGTCTAAAGGTAAATTTGGTGGTGGCCAAAGAAGAGTCTTTAAACAAACACAGAAAAAAACACAGGAAGGTAATAAACCAAAATTCGCTACTATTGCTGTAGTAGGTAACAGGAATGGTTATGTGGGTATTGGCTACGGAAAAAGTAAAGAAACAGTTCCTGCAAGAGAAAAGGCAATAAGAAACGCTAAACTCCATCTTATGAGGATTAGACGCGGTTGTGGCAGCTGGCAGTGTGGATGCAAAGAACCTCATTCAATCCCTTATAAAGTTGAAGGTAAGTGTGGATCCGCTAAAATAAAATTAATGCCTGCCCCTAAAGGAACAGGTCTAAGAGTAGAGAAAGAAATAAAAAAAATATTAAGTTTAGCTGGTATAAAAGATGTATGGTCAAAAACACGCGGCCAGACAAAAACAAAGATAAACTTGATTTATGCTTGCGTAGAAGCTATTAAAAAATTAACCAGCACAAAAATAAAACCAGAACATAAAGAGTGTCTAGGTATAGTTGAAGGTAAACTAAAAGAGGATAAAAATGAGTGATCCAAAGAAAATAGCTGTAATCAGAGTAAGAGGTCCTGTCAGGGTAAAGACAAAAATAAATGATACTCTAAGCATGTTAAGATTATACAATAAGAACTGCTGCGTTGTTGTTCCTGCTACACAAGCTTATCTAGGCATGATAAAAAAAAGCAAAGATTATGTAACATACGGAGAAATTAATGATGAAACTTTTAAAATATTAGTAGAAAAAAAAGGGGAAGAATACAAAGGAAGGGAAAAAGATAGTAGAGGAAAAATAACTTATAACAAATTTTTTGTCCATGATAATAAGAAATATAAGAAATTCTTCCGTTTAAGCCCTCCAAAAAAAGGTTTTGAAAGAAAAGGCATTAAAATAAGCTTTAATGCTGGAGGCGCATTAGGTTATAGGGGAGAAAAAATTAATGATCTTATAAAGAGGATGATTTAAGACCACCGAAGGTGGTGCCGAAAACCGGAGGTTTTCAAGCATGGTAACTAATAGAAGGAAAAAATCAGTTAAATTCAGAGGAAGTAAGACCCATGGATGGGGTGCTATGAAAAAACATAGAGGTAAAGGTAATAAAGGCGGAGCTGGGATGGCAGGCTCAGGTAAAAGAGGAGATGCTAATAAACCTTCTAACTGGAAGAATACAAAATACTTTGGTAAATATGGTTTCAAGAAAAAAGGTTTAAAAGAATCTATCAAAACAGTCAACATATCATATTTAGAGTATAATTCTAATAATTTACTTTCAAAAAAGCTTATTACAGAGGAAAACAATGTTTTTATTGTTGATATTTCAAAATTAGGTTATAATAAGCTGCTAGGTTCTGGTAAAGTAACAAAAAAGTTCAGGATAAATGCTAAATATGCTTCAAAAAATGCTATAGAAAGGATCAAAAAAGCAGGCGGAGAAGTTATTATTCCAAAAATAAAGGAAGAAGTTAAACATTCTAACAAAGGTGAGAAGGGTTTGAAAACACGAGAAAAGCAAAGCTTTTCTGTGTCTAAGAAATCTCAGATTTCAGAGAAATCAAAAACTTTTTCAAAAGAGGAAAAGAAAGATGTCAGTGTTTAGAAGCATTTTAATGAATTTGCCTGAGGTAGCTGGCCCTACTCAAAAAAGACTTGCATTTAAAGAAAAGTTAAAATGGACAGGTATGATTCTGGTAATTTATTATATATTAGGTATGGTTCCATTATTTGGTTTAGGTCAGAACGCACTGCAGCAATTCGAATTTTTATCAGTTATATTAGCTGCACAGTTTGGTTCAATAATTTCATTAGGTATTGGTCCAATAGTTACTGCATCTATCGTTTTGCAGCTTTTGAATGGTTCAGGTCTTCTAAAATTTGACCTGACAACTCATGAAGGAAAAAAGACCTTCCAGGGAGTCCAAAAACTATTAGCTATATTCTTTATAATTTTTGAAGCTGGCATCTATGTTTTTATGGGTGGTCTGGCTCCAGCAGCAGAACTAGCAGGAACTGGAATGTATTTCCAGATACAACTAATGCTGATATTTCAGTTATTTTTAGGAGGTATATTAATATTATTTATGGATGAGATTATAAGTAAATGGGGTTTTGGCTCTGGTGTTTCATTATTTATTGCAGCAGGCGTATCACAAGAAATATTTGTTAGAGCATTATCTCCATTACCTTCTCCTGTTAATCCAGAGATAGCAACAGGAGCTATTCCTGCCTTATTTCAGAGTTTAGCAGCTGGTGACACAACAACTGCCTTGCTAATGATAGCAGGGGTTCTGGCTACCTTGCTTGTTTTCGTAATGGCTGTTTATGCTCAATCTATGAAAGTAGAGATTCCACTAAGTTTCGGAAGAATCCGTGGCCACGGTATAAGATGGCCTTTAAGCTTTATTTACACAAGTGTTATCCCAGTTATATTGGTTGCTGCTTTAATGGCGAATATTCAATTATGGGCTCGTTTACTCCAAAATTGGGGAAAACCTATATTAGGTACTTTTGTCGGAAACACTCCTGCAACAGGCCTTGTTTCATGGCTTTATTCTCCAAATATAGTTGAAAAAATAATTCAAAAAAGTATTACTCCAAGTGATTTATCTCATGCTTTGGTTTATGTTTTGTTTTTTGTAGTTGGTTGTGTAATATTCTCTATTTTTTGGATGCAGACAGCTGGAATGGACGCTAGGTCCCAAGCTAAACAAATGATGGCTTCTGGACTTCAAATCCCTGGTTTTAGAAAAGACCAAAGGATACTCGAAAGATTATTAAATAGATACATATGGCCATTAACTGTAATGGGAGCTATAGTTGTAGGTATTTTAGCATCAGTAGCAGATTTAGCTGGAGCTTTATCCAGGGGTACTGGAATATTACTTGCAGTTATGATTATTTATAAGCTATATGAAGAAATAGCACAGCAGCATATGATGGATATGCATCCTGCTATGCGTAAGTTCATGGAGGTATAAATGGCATTTGAAAACTTATTACATCCTGTATTTGCACCTTTACTGACATTACCTCCTTTAATAGGGATTATCATAATTTCGGTTATCGTCACAGTATTAGTCACAGTAATTTACAAATGGACTACTGACCAAAACTTAATGAAACAGCTAAAGGATGAAACTAAAGAGTTTCAAAATGAAATAAAAACTCTAAAGAATGACCCTAAAAAAGCAATGGAAGTTCAGAAAAAAGCAATGAAAACCAATATGAAGTATATGACACTCAGCTTCAAACCAATGCTATTCACATTTATTCCAATAATATTAATATTTGGTTGGTTAAACGCCCACATGGCCTATGACCCTATTATGGCAAATACTGAATTCACAACAACACTGCTTTTTGCAAATAATGTTCAAGGAGAAGCTGAGCTTATTGTTCCAGGAGAATTGACTTTAATCAGCGATGCTACACAAACAATAGCAGCTGGTAAGACTGAATGGGCTTTAAAAGGTCCGGAAGGAGAATATATCCTAGAGTACACGTTCAACAGCAAAAGTTTTACAAAAGATTTATTAATAACCAATGAAAGAGCTTATAAACCTGTACAAAAAAAAATCAAAGACAATGAAATAAATTCAATAACTATCAATAACAACAAATTAAAGGTTTTGAACATAGGTCGTTTGAAGCTAGGTTGGTTAGGTGCTTATATTATATTTTCAATAATCCTTAGCATGGTGCTAAGAAAAATACTTAAAGTGTATTGAGGTTTTATAAAAAAAAAAAAAAAAATGCCAAGAGGAATGTATAAATCAAAATCATTTAGAAAAGTTTACAGAAAAACACCAGGCAGTAGAGTAGCAATTCATTACAAAAAAAGAAAACCAAAAAATGCTAGTTGTGCTAATTGTGGTGTTAAACTTAGCGGTACACTTAGAGAACGCCCTTATAAGATGATGAATACATCAAAAACAAAAAAAAGGCCTCAAAGACCTTATGGTGGCTATTATTGCAGTAAGTGTATGAGGCAAGTTTTAATTAAAAAAAATAGAGGTTAAAATGATTGGATTAGGAAGATTATGTTTGAAAATAGCAGGCAGAGATGCTGGGAAAAAATGCATAGTTGTAGATTTACTAGATAATAATTTTGTTTTAATAGATGGAGAAACTAGAAGGAGAAAATGTAATATAATGCATTTAGAACCCTTAGACAATTTAATCAAGATAAAAAAAAATATCTCTCACGACGAAGTAAAATCAGAATTCAAAAAACTAAAGTTAAAAGTCAGAGAAACAAAATCTAAGCAAAAGACAGAACGCCCTAAAAAATTAAGGGGAAAAAAGAAAACAGTGAAAGAAGAAACTAAGAAAGAAAAGAAAGTGAAAAAAGAAAAACAAAAGAAAGAAACAAAGAAAATCGAAACAGATAAAAAATAAAAATAATCTTTATTTTTTTTTTTTTTATTTCTCTTTTATAGATTCAAACAAATCACTTAAATTAAGCTCTAAACCAGAAACAGGTACTGAAAGTCCAATATTATTAAGTACAGCGGGGTTAATCTCTCCAATATAAGCAACATTCTTTCCATTCACTGAAACCCTTCCAACTCTTCCTTCTATAAAACTTTCATGCTCTGTCTCCTCTATCTCATAACTTACCCCTAAATTCCTGAACAAAGTGTCTAACACTTGTTTCATCACTGTAAAATCTGTTTTTTCATGAGCACTTACTATAGCAATCCTTTCATAGTCTTTTATCTCCTCTCCTTTTCTGACTGTAACAAGTCCTTGCTCAAACACTTTCTGTGGATACTCAGTATGTCTGTTCTTTGATAAAAAATCCATTAAGATAGGTAAAATCCAGCTTCTGATAACAGAATAAGTTTCTGACATATATTGATCAATCTCAACAGTACCAAAATCCTTAATGTTCATCTTTTCATATAAAATTTCTTTGTTAGTAAGTACAGGGCTCATTATTTCCTGATAACCTAATCCTATTATTATTTCTCTTACTTTATCAACAAAGTTTACAATAGGAAATGTGGTTCCAATAGAATAAGTTGTCAATGATAATGGTTTTATCTTATTATATCCATAACTTATCCCAATATCCTCAATTACATCAACTTGATGTAATATATCTTTTCTATAAGAAGGTATTACAACTTTTCCTTTTACATAATCATATCTCATTCTTTCTAACAATCTCTTAATTTCAGATTCTTTTAGATCAAGACCAAGAATTTTTTGTATTTTATCTTTATCAACTTTTATTTTTTCATTAAACAAATGAGGTGTTAAAATATTTTTATCATGATATTTAATATTAACTGAGAATATCTTAAAACCTCTGTCCTGCAGAGCATATGCAAATATATTTGTTACAAGCAAAACATCCTCAAGATTTTCACCTGTTGCCTCAAAAAACAACTCATCATCTCCTTCTTCAATCTTGCCTGTTTCATTTGAATTTATTATTGGTGGAAAACTCAATACATCGTTTTTATCATCTATTAATATAGGACATTTCTTCAAATCCTTAAGGATCCATGCATATTCCTGGCCTTTAGGATGTTCTTCAAGTATCTGTTTTTGTGTCATCTCTTTTCTGGATTCCAAAGGAATAAACTTTACTGAATCTGGATCAGTTGCTTTATAGTAAATTGGATATTTGATTTTCTTATGAGAATAAACACCTATAGCTATTTTTTTTCTTTTTCTACCATATGTTTCACTTAATTTTTCCTGTAATTGCACCATCTGTTTTATTAAATAATCATCAACTTTGCATTCCTTTGCAACAAAAGCAGCTATATAGGGTCTTATCTTCTTTACAGACCTATCCACTATAACACTATAATTTGAGTTATTAATCTTAAGCTTTGGAATTCCTTTTTCTTTTCCAAGAATTCCTTTAATCAATCTTACAAATCCTTCTATACTCCACAAATAAGGTAAATTTGTATCATCAAGATCAACCTTAACTTCGTCCTCTTCCTCGTCATAATCCTCAAAATTACCTTTAGCATATTCTATTAATTCTTTTAACTGCTCTAAACTAACTTTCCTTTTCAAAAGGTTCTGCAGATCGTTTAATGAAAAAGTTATTGTAGGCATTTTTGTTTTATACCACCTTTGAATTTCTTAAAAAATTTAAATCATGACTGAATAAATCTCTGATATCTTTAATTCCAAGCTTAAACATAGCAATCCTATCTATACCAACACCCCATGCAAGAACAGGAGCATTAACTCCAAAAGGTTTGCACATTTCTGGTCTAAAGATTCCAGATCCTGCCAGCTCAATCCATCCTAAATCCGGATGTTTTGCATGTAACTCAGCAGACGGTTCTGTAAATGGAAAATAACCTGGAGTTATTTTTACCTGGTCTGTCTCAGCAAACTCTTCTGCAAATAATTTCAATAATCCTTTCAAATGTCTGAAATTCAGGCCTTCTTCAACAACTATGCCTTCTACCTGATTAAAATCAGCTAGATGTTGATTATCAATAACATCATATCTAAAACATCTGACAAGAGCAAAGTATTTTCCTGGAATCTCTAAATCAGATGCCGCTAATTTTTTTGCTGATAACGCTGTTCCTTGTGTCCTAAGTAAATGTCTGTGTGTTCTTTTTACATCAAACTCATACTGCCATCCTTTAGAGCCTGTATTAAAACCATTTTCATGTGCCTTCTTTACATTAGATACTAATTCTTTAGGTAAATCTAAAGCATATTGTGGTTTTTTAATATGATAACCCTGATGAATATCACGAGCACTGTGAAACTGAGGCATAAATAAAGCATCCATATTCCAGAACTCTGTCTCAACAATAGGTCCTTGCATTTCCTTAAAACCCATAGCCAAAAACTTTTGCCTTACTTCATCAAGAAACCTTCTATATGGTTGTTTCTTGCTGCTGTAAATTTTTGGAACATTTATTTTTATATCATATCTCCTGAATTTCTTGTCTTCCCAAGAACCATCTTTAAGTATATTAGCTGTAAGTTTATCAATTACATCTCCAATCTTTACTCCAGATTCCAAAATCTCTCTGCCAATTTCTGTAAGCTCAGCTGTTTTTAGCTTAACTACATCAATTTTTATAATATTCTTCCTTCTTTTTAATTTCTTTAATGCTAATTTCTCTTCATCCCTTAAACTTGTTACTTCTACTGGGAATTCTTTTTTTAGAAACCTTTCTTCGATCAATCCTTTTTGTAATAATTTTTTTCCCTGATCAAGTATCTTTATTTTCTTGTCTTTTGTTACAAAAATAGCGGCATTATCCCTTAAAACACCTAATCCAATGTTAATTTCTTCTTTTACTAGCCTTGCTTCTTTTACAGTCTGACTAATACTCAGTTCTTTTTTACTTATTGCTTCTAACAATCTCTTTTCTGGTAGCCCTTCCTTTAGATAATGCTTGCCGTTTGCATCAAGATTAACTATTTCCCTTAAGTCTTCCTTTAAGGTTATTATCTTCTTGTTCTGCAGCCACTGTAATGCTCTCATTACCTGTACTTCTTTTAATCCAGTTATATTTATAATATCATTTAAAGCATTATATTTATCCAAAACAGGCAAAACTTCCCTTTCTAAAGGATGTAAGCTTCCTAAAAGCTTTTTTAAGTTCATTTTAATTGAAATTGACCTTTATTTACAATATTTAAAACAAATAAGCCTTATTCCGCCCATATCTGTTTTTATTAATGGTAATGGCAAATTATATAAAATTAATTATTTTCAATATAGAAAATAATTGGTTTCCAAAAATTAAAAGAAATTTCGTATATAGAAAACTATCCAAAATAATCATAAAGAAAAAAAGAAAAATTAAAAAAAAAAATTACTTCAAAGCAGATGAAGGTGCTTTCATACCTTTCCAAGACTGATCAAATAATCCTTCTAATGCTTTTGCAAAGAATGGTGTGTTTACCCAGATTCCTACATCATATGTTGGGTGTACATCATTGTCATTTAAAACCATAAATACTAGTTCCTTACCGTCAACAATAGCAAACCTTGCGTTGCTGTTTGTATTTCTTACTTCTGCTACACTTGAAATGTCTTTTACAGATTGAGCAGTTTCTTTTGTTAATGGTGCTGCTATTCTTATCTTAACTCCCCTTTTCTTTAATTTTTCAAACACAGGCTTCAGTCCTTCAACTTTTCTCATAAAACCTTGTGTTGTTGTCATCATAGTTACAGACTTCTCTGCATTCTTAAGAGTTAACTCAAGATGGTTATATAGATTATGTCTTCCTCTTAAACTTCCAGATAGATCGCTTGGCTCAATTAATTCAATACCTTGTGTGTGTAATGTGCTTAACTCGCCAAGAACTTCTGTTCCTTTTAATTTATCTAATCTCTTTACTTTTTCTTCTGCATCTTCCCGCATATTCTTCTTGACACGTTCAACAACTTCTTCAGGAGGAACTGCAATATACTTAATTGGTTTGCCTAGCTTCATTATAACAAATCCTTTTTTCTCAAGGCTTTCTAAAACATCATAACTTCTGCTTCTTGGTACGTTTGCAATATCAGAAAGTTCTCCTGCTGTGCTAACTCCTCTTGACAAAAGAGCAGTCCATATTTTTACTTCATAAAGGTTTAATGCGAAGTACCTTCTCAACTTACTTAAAAATTCTTCTTTTACTATCATTTAAAACCCCCCTCTTTTTTTTTTTTTTTATCCTATTCAAAATTTTTGCTATGTGTATAGGATAAAAAAAAACTACTACTATTAATATGTTACGCTTTTTTGCTCTAACTAAGTGGTTTCATTCCCGAATAATAACAAAAAATTTTGACTTCAGAGTCAAAACATTATTTTATATTAAAACACAACTAATATTTAAATATTTATGTATTCGAAAATATGGTAAAAAGTTCAGTAAATCGTATTATTAATCAGCTAGTTATAAATTCTTTCTACCTTCCACAAGTTGTTCTATTACTTTAGGATCTGCTAAAGTAGAAATATCTCCATATTCTCCACTACCTTCTGCTATTGCTCTTAGAATTCTTCTCATTATTTTTCCAGACCTTGTCTTTGGAAGCACATCTGTAAACTGGATCACATCTGGCTTTGCTATGCTTCCAATTTCTTTTTTTACTGTTGATAAAAGTTCTTTCTTAATATCATCACTCTTGTTTACTCCTTTCTTCAAAGTTACAAACGCATACAACCCCTGTCCTTTTATTTCATGATGTACACCAACAATTGCTGCCTCTGCTACTGATTTATTTTCAACTAATGCTGCTTCTACTTCTGCTGTTCCAATCCTATGACCTGATATATTAACAACATCATCTAATCTCCCCATTATCCAAAAATAACCTTCTTTATCCACTTTTGCCTGGTCTCCTGTTAAATAGATTCCTGGAAATTTACTAAAATAAACTTCATTATAACGCTCAGGATTTCCCCATATTGTTCTTTCTATTGATGGCCATGGCTTCATTACAACCAAATAACCATCCTCATCAACTCCTGCTTCCTTGCCATCTTCTCTCAAAATAGCAACTACTATGCCTGGAAAAGGTTTTGTTGCAGAGCCAGGTTTCATAGGAATTGCTCCTGGCAAAGAACTTATCAGTATCCCTCCTGTCTCTGTCTGCCACCATGTATCTACTATAGGGCATTTTCCATTTCCAATTACATTATAATACCATAACCATGTTTCTGGTCCAATCGGCTCTCCAACTGATCCTAGTAAACGTAAACTGCTCAAGTTTCTGCTTCTCGGCCATTTATCACCATATCTCTCAACAGCCCTTATTGCAGTCGGAGCTGTATAAAAAATTGTTACTTTATATTTTTCAATTATTTCCCAAAACCTGTCTGGCTCTGGATAATCTGGAACACCTTCAAACATAACAGTTGTAATTCCATTAGCTAAAGGACCATAAGCAATATAGCTATGGCCTGTAATCCATCCAATATCTGCTGTGCACCAAAAAGTATCTGTATCTTTAGCATCAAATATCCATTTAAATGTCTGATATGTATAAACTAAATAGCCTCCTGTAGTATGTAAAACTCCTTTTGGAGTGCCAGTTGTACCGCTTGTATACAAAATAAACAAAGGATCCTCTGCATCCATCTGCTCTGCTTCACACTCTGCATTTATATTTTTCATCTCATCATGCCACCACAAATCTCTTCCTTTTTTCATCTTTATTTTATTTTTTGTCCTTTTGTAAACTATAACTTTCTTAACTGTTTTACATCCTTTAAGAGCTTCATCTGCAAAATCTTTTAATGGAATAACTTTTCCTCTTCTAAAACCCCCATCACTTGTTATTAGAATCTTTGCCTCACAATCATTTATCCTGTTCATTAAAGCTTTAGAACTAAAACCTCCAAAAACAATACTATGTATTGCTCCAATCCTTGTGCATGCTAGCATTGCAATTGGCAGACTAGGAACCATAGGCATATAAATAGAAACTCGATCTCCTTTCATCACTCCATGTTTCTTTAAGACATTAGCAAACTTACAAACTTCTCTATGGAGCTCAGAATAAGTATAAGTCTCTGAATCTTCTTCTGGCTCTCCCTGCCATATTATTGCTGCTTTATTTCTTCTCCAGCTATTCAGATGCCTGTCCAGACAATTATAAGAAACGTTTATTTTACCTCCTTCAAACCATTTCACAAAAGGCGGTGTTTCATACCTAAAGACCCTATCCCATTTCTTAAACCAATGTAATTGTTCAGCTTTTTCAGACCAGAATCCTTCTGGATCCTTCACTGATCTTTTGTAAATCTTTTCATACTCTTCCAAACTCCTAACATGAGCATGCTCACTAAATCCTTTAGAAGGATAAACTTTTTTCTCTTCAGATAAATTAGACTTAGTAATTTCTATCAGCCTCTTTTTTTTTTTTTAAAAATATATTTAATCTAATAATTATAACTTTATATAACTTTTCATTAATAATTCAATTTATACCTTAACAAAGCCCCTACTCCTCCCAATCCATCTAACTTTTTGCCAGCATCATTATCTGAGGATATTATTGCTATACTTCCTTTCATAGACTCTACTAAATTTAATAATTGATCTACTTCTTCATATTTGTTTTTTTCTCTTTGTTTATTGATAAATGAATCTGTTATCATCAAAACCTTTACAGCACCAGATTCCACTGTTTTCTTCACTTCTTTGATACCATAAGATGCGGCTCCATTTTTAGATATCTCTCCTAATAGTTCTTCAACTAATTTAAGTTCTCTTGAAATTCTGTCTTTCTTTAAAGCTTCTCTTAACTCAGGCCTTTTTAATACTTCATTTATAGCAGTCTTATCAACAGACGAGCATGTCGCTAATATTATCTTCTTCCTCAAATCTTCCTCCTTTATATCCTTCATTATCTCTTCTTTCCAAAAAGAAGTACTTGCTAAAATTATCTGCTCAATCTTATATTTTTCAACATACTCCTCTAAAATCTTAATTACATCCCCATAGAACGTACTTTTTACTTTCTCATTATCCTGCTTCTTTTGAACCTTGCCTTTAATATGACTCAACAGCTTATAGCCTTGTTTTTTTAATAAAGCGAAATATGCCTCTTCTCTATCTAAAACACATATTAATATACTGGCTACTTTCTCTTGAGAAGCTTCTTTTAACTTATCCTGCTGGAACTTAAGCCATTTCTTTTTAATTAAAGTTATAGTTGTATTATCATCAATATCAAAAGTATGGTGTTTTCCTCTTGTAATATCCTCTGGACCTTGTTTTATAACTCCTGAAACCCTTAGATTACTTGAATATTTATGAAAACTTATTTTATCTACCTCTATTACTAATGTGACAGTCTTCTTTGCAATATTCTGCTTTCTTTCTCCTTCTTTACCTATCTTAATCTTCCTTATAGTCTTGCCTTTAACCAAATCTCCTTTGTCTATTATATGGCTTAAATACCACAGATCGTCAAGATTCTGTGTTTTAAGCTTTGCTTCTCCTTTCCTGAAATCAGAATAAACGACTTTCATTAACTTAAAAATAAAAACATTTATATATAAATTTATTTATTTTATTGTTTAAGATAGTCTAAGGACTAGGTGATATCAATGTTTAAAAAAAAAAAAAGAGGGCAAAAACATCTAGAAGGTGGCAATGCTGCTGCTCTTATCACTATGTTAATAATAATAATAGTACTGTACATAGTTCTTTTGCCTCCTGCTGAACGAGATGAGTTATTAGGAGATGACAGTAATGGAGGAACATACGATAACGGAGAAGACTCAAATCTTACATTATTATCAGAAAATCCTGGGACTCTGTCTTTTATTAGTCAAAAAGATGCAGATAAAGATATACCTAATGTCTATTTATTCAAGGACTCTAATGCACAAGTCATAGAGAAATTCAATAATTTCTATATAAGAAATGGCTGGTTTGATAAGATAAAGAAAAACATAACTTTTACTATTAGCGACTTGGAAAACACAGAAGGGGTTATGTTATCTCTCATGACAAAAAAGAACAAAGGAATCTTAACAATAAAGCTTAATGGAGAGACAATTTATGAGTATGATGTTAACACACTAAATGTTGATCCTGTTGAGTTAAACAAAGGTTTATTGAAAGAAATCAATGTCTTGGAATTCAGCACAAGCGGTGTTGGGTGGAAGTTCTGGAAAACAAACGAATATGATTTTGAAGGTGTCAGAGTAATTGGAGATGTAACAGACATCAGCAAACAAAAAAGCAGGAATATTTTCACTTTAACTGAATCAGAATATCAGAATTTGGATTCAGCAGAAATAAGATTTGTTCCTTATTGCAGCCAGACAACTGATGTAGGTCTTCTAGACGCATCTATCAATAACAGAAAAGTCTACTCTGCTGTACCTGTCTGTGATGACCCTGTAAAACAATCATTCTCTATCAACATTCTAAACTCAGGTGAAAACAACATTGTCTTTAAATCAAATAAAGGCAGCTATAGTGTTGAGCAGATAAGAATTGGATTAGACCTAAAAGAAACTCAAAAAATACTTTACTATTTTGAGTTGAATGAATCTCAGTTTGAAAGTATAACTGAAGAAGACAAAAAATCAAATCTGTACATAACTTTTGTAGATGATGATGAAGAAAAGAAATTAGACATAAGTATTAATGGCCACTTAACAAGCATAAGACAGGATGAACCAGACTACAGCAAAGATATCACACATTGGGTAGAAGAAGGAAACAACTACATTGAAATAAGGCCAAGAACAACATTGTACATGGTCAAGTTAGAAGTTAAATACGAAGATTAATGTTTCCAAAAAAAGAGGCTATCACACAAAGACTTCTTGGGGTGTTATTTAGCAGAATAAAATGGCAAAATCACATGTACCTAACGTAGAAGAAACAAGAAGACAGAAGAAACAGATGGAAGAGCACGACATAATTAAAAGACTTGAAAAGTTTAACTGGATTAGAAACATACAAGGAATAGGTGATGGCCATCATAAAGCAATAGTTGAAGATCTCCACGCTAATAAAATAACAAGTGATAGAGCTGCAAAAAAATATTTTAAATCGAAAGATTTCCATCAAAATGCAAAAGTTAATGGAAACGCTAAAAATGCCATTGGAAAACATTATAAAACTGAAAAGGCAGAACAAAAAACTGAAAAAAAAGAACAAGTAACAGAAGACAAAGAACAAAAAAGTATAGCACAACAAGAAAAGCTTACTAAAGAACAGCAAAAGCTTACTCAAAAAGAAGAGGAACTCATAGAAAAAGAAAATAAAGAAAAAAGTAGTGGAGAAAGAAAACAGTTTCTAAATAATGTAAATCCAAAAAGTGGTTGGGGTTTATTATTCCTTTTCTCAATGTTGCTATGGATTTCCGATTATTTCTTCACTAAATTTAATGGTTTTGATATAGATAATTTCATTAAGATTGTTTCAGGATTAAATGCTTTTTACATAACTATGGTATCATTGAATGTATTTGTATTAATAGCTGTTGCAATTTATCTTTTTGTCACTGGATTTGATATTAAAAATAAGTGGTTGGAATATTTAATGTATGTTTTAATGGTAGTGACTATCTCTGGTATGTTTTTATTCAGCAGGGATTTTTTAAGATCTCCTCAGGTTTTTGGTGCTTTTGCTCACTTAATTTTTTCAATTTTCGTCTTATTTGCTTTAAAAAATATTCCAAATATCAGCAAAGCCAAGATATATAGATGGTATATTGTGTTATTATTTTTTGATTTTTTTTTATTTTCAATATTAATGAAAGTTTTTGGTAACTGGTCTTACGAAAAATTATTCATTGTTCCATTTTGGGTTGTCTATACTTTATATCATTGGCATAAATCTAGTGAAAAAAGAAGATTAGCAAATTTCTTTGTTTTTTTAGTAATAGCAGGTATTGTCGCATCAAATGTAGCTGCCATAAATTATATTCTAAAAACAAACGTTCCTGGTGTTGATATAGGGACTCAAGGAGATACACCTAATCCTATTGAATTAGGTAAAGAAGCTGTAAAAAACATTGCAGCAGGTATTAGTAGTGCATTAAAAAGGGGTGAACAACAACTCAACGAATCCTTTTACTACGACAGTAAAGACTATTACACTGGAAAAGTTGACCAAAACGTTAGAGAACCCTTAGGGGTATACATAACTAATATTGAAACCTCTGACCCAATAGTCTATGAAGATGAAGAAATAGACATCTGGGCTACTTTAATCGCAAAAAGTATTGAAGAGCCTATAGAAACTATTAAAGTTAAATGTGAAGCAGATACTCACACACTAGGCAAAGAAATACCAGGCACAACAAAAGTTAAAGAATTCCATGATCTATTTGATGATGAAGATGACATAGACTGTAAATTTGAAGCTGGTGTATTGGAAGAAGGTTCTCATTTAATAACATTCACTGCTGAATTTGACTTTACAACATTAGGTTATCTAAAAACTTATTTTATTGATGATGAACGACTGAAAGCTTTCAAAAGAGAAAAAATTGATGTTTTCAAAGAATATGGTATTACAGATAAAAACCCAATAGCAATCTACACTAATGGCCCTGTTGGTATAGGAATGGAAACAAAAACCCCTCCAATAGGTGTAAATGATGATTATGACTCAACTCCAAAATTTGGAATTACAATAGAAAACAATTGGAAAGGAAAAATAGCTGAAATAAAGGACTTAATTATTTATTTGCCAGATGGTTTGGAATTAGATGATTACTGCGACAGAGCATTCCAGGATCTTACAAGAGAAGAGTACAAATTAGAGGGTTACAAAGGCTATGAATTTACTAAAGGGATAAAAGAATCACGAGAATGGAAAAACATAGAAGTTTACAGATCTAGAAAGTGTAGATTAAGGATAAAAGACCCAAGTAAAGTCTTAGGAGATTCTCCTATCTCAATAAAATACATAAAAGCGCGTATTGACTATATCTATAATTCAGAAGAAGTTATTAACATAAATGTTAAAACACCTGTTGGCTTTAATGTCTATTTTGAACCAAGACAACCAACAATTGCGGATTTGGAAGAAGGGAGATTGAAATGTATTGCTTCTCACAGTGACTCATATATAATAAGAGCTCCTTTTGAAATATACCAAATAGATAAAAATGATAATGAAAAACTTTTAATAGAACGTACTGAAGAGTGTGGTGCTAAAAAACAAAAATGTGATTGTACTATCCCTAATGATGATCTCAAAAGAGGAGATAAAATAAAATGTAAAGTATACAAAGCACAGCTTTCTAAAGAAGAGGAAGACTCTGACAGCGCTATTGTCACAATAAAAAATGCAGCGCCTGAAATAACAGGCGTGTTCTTCCAAACAAACCATCCAACATTAACAGACAGCACTTTAGAATGTATTGGAGTGATAACAGACAAAGATAATGACGATGTCTGGGTCACTTATGATGTAAAGCAAAACAGCGCAAAACTAAGCAATGATTACTTTGATATAGAATGGTTTGTACCAAATAAACAATTCAAGATTTCAATTGATTTAGATAAACTAAAACAAGAAAATAAATTAAATGAAAACGATAAATTTGAATGTGAAATGACTGCTATTGATGACCCTCCAGAGGAATTTGAAAGAAAAGAAAGCGAAATTAATAAAGCAAAACCTGTAATAATTGGAAAAGAAACTGTAACAACTAAAACTGAAGAAAGTGGAAGTAGTGGTGAAACTGAAAGATGTGCTGACGATAAAGGAAATCCTATTAGAGAAGGAAAATCTTGTGAAGGGTATAGTTATAAGAATTGTCTAGATGGAAAATGTGTAATAGGGTGTGAATACTTGGCAAAAACTGATAGCAGTAAATCTGGTTGGAGTTGTAGCTGCAACTTACAGGAATGTGAAAACCATCCTAGTAAATGTATCAAAGGCCAATGTCCAGGAGACAATTATTGTTGTAGTCCAGAAGCTATATCAAGTGCATAAAATGTTAAAAAAAATATTAACAATCATTTTTGGTATGATGTTGATTACAGG
>CAZSMA010000023.1:0-17642 GCA_964608065.1 uncultured Methanosarcinales archaeon | reverse complement strand
ATTTTTAATTACCTCGTTAGGAAACAATCAGAAGTTGTCTCCAGTATAAGCGAGCTTTCACCTGCTTATCTATCGGTTAAGTGTAGGATTAATCGCCTATTTATAAAGTTTGTGGAAATAAAAAGTTCCATGCTCCATTAAGTATATAAACAATAAAGTTATAGCATTATATATGGCTAAAGAAATAAGCAAAGAAGAGTTTGAAAAGAAAACACTTCGCAACTCTTTAATTATTAATATTATTTTTTTTATTGTTTTCTTTGCCCTAGTTGCTTATGGGATTATATGGATATTATCTAATTCTTGATAGGATGGAATTTCAGAAAATTTTCTACATCTTTCGTTAAATATTTAAATCAAATTGATTGCTAATATTATTATGTATAACCTCAAGAAAGGAAAAGGAACCTATAAAGGTTTGATTGGAGAATGTATGTTTAAATTAACTCGGCGTTATTTAGTTTTAACACAATTTTGGAATAAAAATAAATACTTTGATACATTCGGAGATAAATTATCAAGAGAACAAAAGGAATTTATTGATAAGAATTGGTATTCTGTAGATGGGATTGAATTTGATTATTCAAAAAGACCTCCAAAAGCCATGTTGTTTGAGATTAAAACAATGAATAAGAAAATCAATCCAAAACCTCATTGGATAAATAAAATGACCTTAGCTACTCATAAAATGTATAATGATGCAATTAAAATTAGATTTGATGTTAGGATTGTAACTGTTTTGCTTCTTGATGATTGGAATTATGAAATTAAAATAACTGATTTTTCTAAGGCAAAATATTATATTGATAAACCGAGAAAATATGATAAGAAATAAAGATGGCTATTTTTTTTTCTTTTTTTTTTATGAAATAAAAAATAGCCCTACCCGGATTCGAACCGAGGTCCTCGGACCCAAAATCCGAGATGATTGACCGCTACACTATAGGGCTGTATTGTTTTAGAATTATTGATTTAATATTTAAATTTAAGCATTTATATTAAGAATAAATAGCCCCACCCGGATTCAGAACCAACTGGTTACGCTCAGTTGACACGCAAAGAGCGACTCCTTGCCCTAACGGTCGGAGTCCCTCAATGAGAATAAATAGCCCTGCTCGGATTCGAACCGAGGTCGCAACCTCCAGAGGGTCGCATGATTGACCGTTGTGCATGGTTTCATCATTCTACACTACAGGGCTCTAAACTTAAAGAATTAAGTTTTTGTTAATAAATCTTACCTAAAAACAGTTTCTGCTTTTCTTACTGAGACTTTACCTTTTTTTTTTTTTATATCTTTAATAACATCTAAATAAGGCTGTATTTCATGCAATGTTTTTTTAATCAAATTCTTGCCTCTTTCTGTAAGATAAAGATGCTTTTCCTTATACTGAATTAATTTCTTTTTCTCCAAGGTTTCTAAATTCTTGTATATTGCTCTTGGTTTTTTCTCTGCTAGCTCAAACTTTTTAATCATATCTATAAAGCTTACTTTAGAAATAGCTAATCTTAGTGGAGTATCTTTAAGCTTTGCATTCCTCTCTTTATAGTACCAATAGAGTGCAAACAAGATTAGCTTAGTTTTTTTAGTTAACCCCATATTAGAATTAGTAATATTTAAAGTTTATAAATATGTTTATTCCCACAACTTTAAACCTTCTTCTTCCATAAAATGCATCTTAGAAGGAACTATTAAACAATAAGGACCCTCTTTGAAATCAAACTTTAACAGATCTTTAGCTTTTCCAGCTTTAATTATTTGATCTAAACTTCCAATCTTAGCACAACCAACACATAATGTAGAATCAGTAAACACTTTTTCTCCTCTTTTTATCTCAATCTTCAACAAATACCTTATTGCATCATTTATAGTTAAAAACTTATTTTCTTTAGGATTAAGATCAAGTAAAAATAAAGTATGCAATTTAGCTTTTTGGTTAGCAGCTAAAACATCATAAGGAGCTTCAATATTATCATTATCAAACGGAATTGATGTTATTTTCCCAAATTTATATAGCTGCAGACCAGTAATCCCAACAGCAGTTAATATAGAAGCATTATGAATTACTTGTGTTTTTATCTTTCTTTTTTTAGCTCTAAGCATTAAATCTATATGTGTTGTAGCTGACATTGCATCACCAATAACCAAAAAAGCCACTTTTTTAATAGAAGCATTATCCAGTATTTCTTCAGATTTCTGCTCTACTAACTCTCTATCAGCTAATATCACATTTTTGCCATATATCCTCTCTAAAGAGTTTACAGGAACATTGATCTTAGAAGTATAGTTTTCCAAATAAACAAAATCACATTTCCTGACTATCTCAAGACCTTTCACACTAATATCTTTCTCGTCATTCAACCCAATCCCAATAAAATACAATACCATAAAGCTTTAGAATTTGCTGTTATTATTTAAATCTATTTGTTTGTGATTAGTGTTATAGACGATACTTTCCATAAATGAAACAATGTTCCAAAAATGGAAAGATTTAAATACTTATTATATTTCAATTTATTTAATGGAAGAGGTCAATGTTTTAGAAGGTTTATTTGACAAAAAAATACTAAAAATAGTAAGATTATTCCTAAATGAAAAAGAAAACCAATTCTATTTAAGAGAAATATCAACTAAAGTTAATGTTCCAGTTGCAACTACATTCAGAATCATAAAAAAATTGTTAAAACTAAGCATAATAGAAGAAATAAAAATAAAAAAATTCAAGCTTTACAAGATAAAACAAGGATCAAATACCAAGTTCTTAGAGACATTTATCCGAGAAGAAAAGCAGATTTTAGACATATTCACAGAAAAGGCTAAAAACATAAAAGGAATAAATTCAGTTATACTGCATGGAAAAGAAGCAAAAGACAGGGCTAACATCCTGATTATAGGTGAAAGCATTGATTCTAATGAAATAAAACAACTATGCGCAGATATAAAATCAAAATACAACTTCACAATTTCTCCTCTAAACTTAACAGAAGATCAATTTAAACAAATGAGTTCTATGGGGCTTTATTCTGGTCAAAAAAAAGTATTATATAATAAATAGATATTTGAAAATATATTTTAAAGAACAGAAACATTTATATATCTAAAGAACTTAAATAAGAAGTAATTAAACAAGCGTTTTTTTGGCGAAAAACGGCGTTTAAATGTTTTTGTGGTTAAAATAAAGTTTATATGGTAGTTGTTTTGCTAAAATAACCATATTTAATACCTGTTGGCGCAGATAATTAAACTTTTTCTTAGTAGAAGGTAAACTAATAGTCAATATAAATATTTTGGTAGTCCAAAATATATATTATAAAATATAAAGACAAAAAGGGGTTGATATAAATGGATTTTATCGTGGAGAAAGCAAAACAGCAAGCAGATATGCAACAATATGAGGGTGTAGAAGGCCAAGCCAACATAAAGGTTATTGGTATTGGAGGAGCAGGTAATAATATGGTATCCTGGCTCTATAAAAAAGGTGTAAAAGGCGCTGAGATTATGGCGTGTAATACTGATCAACAACATCTCAATATGACTGAATCTGATAGAAAATTCTTGATTGGAAAAGATGTAACTAGGGGATTAGGCTGTGGTGGATTTCCTGAAAAAGGAGCTGAAGCTGCTCAGGAATCATTACAAGAAATCAAAGAATGTTTAAAAGGTGCAGACATGGTCTTTGTTTGCGCTGGAGAAGGTGGCGGAACAGGAACAGGAGCTGCACCTGTAGTTGCACAAGTTGCCAGAGATGCTGGAGCAATTGTAATTGGAACAGTAACAATGCCTTTCAAGATTGAAAGAGCAAGAGTTGATAAAGCAGAATTCGGATTACAACAATTAAGACAAGTCACAGATACTGTGATTGTAATTGATAATAACAGATTAGTACAGATTGCTGGTAATCTGCCAATAAAACATGCATTTGCAGTAGCTAATGAATTAATCTCAACTATGATTAAAGGTATTGTAGAAACAATCGCAATTCCTTCATTAGTTAACCTGGATTATGCAGATGTTAAGACTATAATGAAAAATGGTGGAGTAGCTGTTATTGGAGTTGGAGCTTCTGACACAGAAAACAGAGTTGAAGAGGCTGTAAAAGGCGCTCTAACCAACCCCTTACTAGATATTAGTTATGATGGTGCAACAGGAGCCTTAATTCATGTTGCTGGCGGACCTGACATGACTCTGGATGAAATTAGCAGAGTTGGTGAATTGATAACTGAAAGCCTGGATGACGATGCTAATGTAATCTGGGGAGCTCGTGTCAGTGAAGATATGAAAGGAAAACTGACTGTTATGACTATTGTAACAGGTGTCAAAAGCCCATGGATATTGGGCAAAGTAGAATATGGAGAGCCTAGTGCTGAAATGCAAGAAGTTTCAGATGAGCTTGGCATTGAAATAGTTAGATGATCACCCCTTTAGTCTTTGTGTGGTGACCTCTTCGGAGGAAGGTTTCTTGCCTTCATCTTTTTACCACCCCCAACAATAAAACGGTGAAGGCATAATTTTTACCCCTCAAATTGTGGGGGGCTTTTTTTTTTTTTTTTTTTTAAAAAAAAAAAAAAAATTTAATTAAACAATTAATATTCAGAATTCAATATAAACTCTCAATTCTCTTTCCTTAATTTCTTATTTATTTTTCTGAGAATCTCTTTGCCTTTATCAACAGTTCTTAACACATTAGCAGAAGTGTACTCAAGAAAATTATTAACATCTTTAATTCTACCCCACCATGCATTAAAGTAAGCAACATTATCCATCTTAAACTTTGGTGGAGCTGGAGGAACTTCATCAGCATAACCTATTGTTATGATAGCCTGAGGCCTTGCCTCATCTATAATCTTTAATAATCTCTTGACTCTTTCTTCATCAAAAGCGCCAACCCAGCAAGCTCCTAAGCCAAGCTCATGAGCCATTAATAACATACTCTGTACTGCTGCAGCGCAGTTCTGTATTGAATATAGTTTCTCTCCTCTAAGACCATAATGTCTCTTAGCTTTCAACGGTTCTTCAACAATAACAATATGTACAGGAGCCTGAACCATCCAATACTGCTGAAAAGAAGCTTCTGCAATACCTTCTCTTAAATCTTTATCCAGAACTGCAATAAATTTCCAATTCTGTATATTACCTGAAGAAGGAGCTGCTCTTCCTGCTTCCAGAATCTGGCCAACTTTATCCCAAGCTACTGGAAGCTCTTTATACTTCCTTATACTCCTTCTTGTAGTAATACACTCAAATACGTCCATTATAGGAAATATTTAAATAAAACTTATATTTATATTTAACTATAATGTTATACGAAAAATTAGTTGATATTTACGAAGAATTAAGCAAAACAACTAAAAGACTGCAAAAAACATACATTATATCAGAATTTCTTAAAACTATTGACATAAAAGATACAGAAGACAGTGTCCTGTTATTGCAGGGAAAAGTATTCCCCTCCTGGGATGAGCATAAGCTAGGAGTTGCTTCTAGATTGATTCTTAAGGCTATTAATGTAGCAACAGGCATTAAAACAACTGAAATAGAAAAAAAATGGAAAAAAGAAGGAGATTTAGGAACAGTAGCAGAAAAACTAACAGAGAAAAAAAAACAAAGAACATTATTTACCACAAACATAAATGTCAGTAAAGTAATAAAAAACTTAAGAAAACTAGCTGTATTAGAAGGTTCTGGAACAATAGACAAAAAAGTTTCTTTGATTGCAGAGTTATTAACTTCAGCAAAACCATTAGAAGCAAAATACATAACAAGAACAGTCTTAGAAGAACTAAGGATTGGAGTTGGAGAAGGCGGAATGAGAGACGCAATAGTCTGGGCTTTTTTCTCTGAAGAAATAGGATTTACTTATGATAAAAAAGAAAACGAAATCATAATAAAAGGAAGGGAGGAGTTCAATAAATACGTTGCAGCAGTACAGAGAGCTTATGATCTGACAAATGATTTTGGAAGTGTTGTTGAAGTTATCAAGAAAAAAGGTTTCAAAGGATTAGGAGATGTTGAGCTGACAATTGGAAGACCGATAAAAGTTATGCTGGCTATAAAAGTAAAAGATATTAAAGAAGGTTTTGAACGTGTTGGAACTCCTGCTGCTGTAGAATTCAAATACGATGGATTCAGGATGCAGATTCATAAGGACAAAGAAATAAGGATATTCACCAGAAGATTAGAAGATGTCACAAAACAATTTCCAGAAGTTGTTGATTTTGTAAAAAAAAATGTTAAAGGAAAAAACTTTATTATTGATGGAGAAGCTGTTGGTTTTGATAATAAAACAAAGAAATATCTGCCATTCCAGAATATTTCCCAAAGAATAAAAAGAAAATACGGCATTAATGAATTAGCTAAAAAGATGCCTATTGAACTGAATGTATTTGATGTTCTTTATTATGAAGGGAAAAATATGATCAAAGAAAATTTTGAAAAAAGAAGAAAATTATTAGAGAAAATCATCACACCAGTTCCATTTAAAGCTATAGTAGCTAAACACATTATTACAAAAGATGCAAAACAAGTCCAGAAATTCTATGATGAAAGTTTGAAAGCTGGTAATGAAGGTGTAATGTTCAAGAAACTGGATGCTCCATATAAACCAGGAGCAAGAGTTGGCCATATGTGCAAGTTAAAGCCTGTGATGGAAACTCTGGATTTAGTTATTGTTGCAGCAGAATGGGGTGAAGGTAAAAGAGTTCAATGGCTTTCTTCTTTTACAATAGCTTGTGTTGATGAAGATGGAAACTTTTTAGAGATTGGCAAAGTTGGAACCGGAATTAAAGAGAAAATTGAAGAAGGAGTCAGTTTTGAGCAATTAACTAATTTATTAAAACCTTTGATAATATCTGAAAAAGGCAAAACTGTTAAAGTTAAGCCAGAGATAGTTGTTGAAATCAATTATGAAGAAATACAGAAAAGCCCAACTTATAGAAGTGGTTACGCGCTCAGATTTCCTAGACTTAGTAGATTGAGGCACATGGAAAGAAGTGCGGAGGATGTAGTAACCCTTAATGAGATAGAAGATTTGTATTATGGGCAGAAGAAGTGAAACTTTTATTTTTTTTTTTTTTTTTTTTTTTTTTTCTATTTTTTTTTTTTAATTTGTAAACCTCCTTATTATTTATTTTTTTTATGGGCAGAAGAAGTGAAACTTTTATTTTTTTTTTTTTTTTTTTTCTTTTATTTTCTATACTTTTTTTTCAAGACGTAAACATCCTTATCATTTATCTTTTTTCCAGTCGGCATATATTCAGACCATTGTCCTAAGTTCATAGCTCCTGAACTACCATTTTTAAGGCTTGTGAAAGCCACTTTATTCTGTCCCTTAAACATAGACATATCATATATACCATCATAGGTTACAACTATTCTTTCAAGAGGTTTCATCATTTTACTAATTGTAAAATGTTTATCTTTATAAATCTTTTGTTTTTGTTACTACTGAATAGATATAAATACGCCCTTGCCGGGAATTAAACCCGGGTCTGAACCTTTCAGCTTAGGAACCGCAGGGTTCTATTCTGTTCACTATACTACAAGGGCATAAAGCATATGATTTCTGCTTGGTTTATAAATATTATTATTAAATATTTAGTTACTTTAGAGTAGTTATGAATGGAAAGATTTATATATATGTTACTTTCTGTTTTTGTAGTATGGATAATATTAAAGAAGAATTTGGATCTGAACTTACTGTTGAAAGGATGAATAGTCTTTGTTCTAAGTTATTAGAAGAAACAGTATCCTCTACAAATAGTTTAATTGAAGTTAATTTTGCAGTTCCTGAATGGTTTGCAATAAGGGAGGACGAATCATTAAACCAAATTAAGGAAAATGGGGTGGATACACAAAAATACAGTAGACATTTGGAAAGTATGATGGAAAATAACGCTGACGCTGTTTATGATTATGGTGCTATTGGAATTAAATTTCCTAAAAATTTGAGAAAAACCCACTTAGTTTCTTTGTTGTCTTCTGCATTTCATGAGCATCTGCATTATATAAACGATCAGTTCTGGCAAGAAAAAGATGTAAAATTTCACTGGTTAGATTCTAAGTGGGCAAAAGAAGCGATTGCAGAAAGGACTGTTTTTGAGCATTTACCCAATTTATATAAAGATGAATTCTTGGAATCTGCTGGCCTAACAAAAAAAGACTTTGAAATATACAACCAAAATAGAATTGAAGGGGCATGGGAGGGTGGCAGTGCAAATTTATTTCTTATGTATTTAGTAGACGCAATTGCAAATCCGGATTATGTATATGGAAAAGAAAGAGATTTATTTTTAGATTCAATAAAAGATTCACATTTTGACCCAATCAAATCAAGATTTAATGAAGCTGTTGGAAGTTTTGAGGATCCTTCTCTTGGAGTAGTGGAAGACGCTTTTAAATATCTTGTAAATGCACCTGCTCCACAGATTGCACTTTATTTCTTTATCGAACAAAAAAAAGATAAAGAGATTAATGGAAAAAATTTAGCTCAATACATAAAAGAAGCTCATGAAAAAGGATATTCTGCAGAAAATGTAAAATTAGAAAAAGGAGAAGTAAGGGCAGAATACACTATTGATATGATGCGAGATTTTTTTTAAATTAAACTATTTATTCTATTCTTAACCCCAACAAAAAACTCCTGAACTTTCTCATCTCTAAAATCAGGAAATGTTCTTAACCATCCTATAACTTTATCTCCATCAAAAGTATAGATTAAATGGGCAAAGACGCCCTTACCAATGTAAATCTTATAAGTGCGGTTTTTGACTGAAGCTAGAACTATTTGTTCTTTTGTTAAGTATCCTGGGTCTAAATTTATAGTTCTTTTTTTATTGACAGAATATTTATCCTCTAATTTGTTTGTATAAACTTTAATATCAGCTAAATCTTCTCTATTAATTAGCCCTTTAAAGACAATTATTTTTTTTAATAATTTCTTGCCCATCTCTTTTTCATAATAATTAGTATATTGCTCAAAATCATATTCAATAGAATCTTTCTCTAATGAACCAAATTTTTCAATTAACTCTTTTAAAACATTATCATAAACCTCTTTCTTATTATACAAAATTCCAATAAACAATTTTGCTTTAATCATTTTAATAGTTACTTAAACTTAACTGACCTTTTCTTGTCCCTTTCTTTATAGGCTTAACTTCCTGACCAACCTGTTGTTTTACACTTACAGCAATTTTCTCTCCTAATATCTGCCTTAATTTTGTAATATCTGCTTTCTTAACATCTCCTATATCTTTAATTCTATTAAAATACAGTCTTCTTGCTCTTACTCTTCCTATATCTTTTAGTTTCAGTAAAGCCAATAACTCTTCTTTAGCTCCATGTTTTATCCTAAATCTTAATTTGATTATCTCTTTAACTAATGGCTGTAATTTTAATAATTTGGCAATTTCCTCTGTTGCATACAACAACCAATCTGCTAATTCTAATTTTGCTCTAATTTCACCAGGTCGTATTCCATAAGTTTCTAATAAAAATTCTTCATCTTTTTCATTAACCCAATCTAAAAAAAACAAAGCTGTTTTTATAGAATTCAAAAAATCATCATAATCATGATCAAACATTGAGGGCTCTTCACTCAATATAATCTCATTGTAATATGTTAATTTTTCCTGGATATATTCATATTCCTTAACTTTTGTCCTTAACAAAGGCCTTATTTCTAAAGTATTAGAAACCATTTGTAAAAATGAGAATGCTTTTACAGCTTTCTTTGCAGTAGCTTTCCTTAGGCAGACAATAAAATTATAAGCTGTTAATGGATCAATATACAGCTCAGCAACCCTTTTTCCAAGTATGGTCGGCTTATATTTAATATCATCTAATTCATCTGCAGAAGCAAACTCTTCCTGTGTAGAAGATATAAACTCAAACTCTTCCAATAAATTAAGTATTTTTGTTATATTAACTTCTAATTTTTCCATATCCTTAAACTGATAAGCCCAGAATGTTTTTTCAAAGAAATCCAGGATTTGTTTCTTTGTTTTTACAAATCTTGTTGATATTAATGACAATAGATACATCCTTAAAACAGGCTCTACTGCTAATTTTGAATATATTTTTTCTGGCTCTCCATTAAGGTACATTTCCACTATCTTTTCTTTTTCTGGCTCAGTACTGGCAACTGCAATCGCTTCTCCAAATTTATCAAATTTAGGTCTTCCTGCTCTTCCAGCTTGCTGCAAATATTCCAAAACTGGAATCCATGCTAAACCATGGTGAGTGTATCTTCTTAAATCCCTGATTATTGTTCTGAAAGCTGGGAGATCTAAGCCCATTGCCAACGTTGGGGTAGAACAAATAACCTTGATTTCTCCTTTTCTGAAGCTATTTTCCACAATTTCTTTTTGTTTATATGTTAAACCAGCATGATGGAAAGCAATGCCTTTCTCTACACATTCAGATAATCTTATACATTGTTTTGTTGGTCTAGAAATTGCTTTTAATATTCTCTCTGAAACTTCTTTATTTTTTTTTATTTTTAATTTCCTTGAAATCTCTTCTGCAAGCTTCTCAGCAGACCTTTTAGTGTTTACAAACACTAAAGCTTGTTTTTGCAAATTAATTGTATCTAAAGCTAGGTTTAATGCATGATTATCAGTAATAAGTTTTATCTTTTTGTTCATCTGTTCTAAAGAAACCAAAGTTGTATATTAATCTTATGGGAATAAAATGGGCCTGCCGTGATTTGAACACGGGACCACTCGATTTCTAGCCTGATTTGGATATCAGTTTCGCCGGCGTTAGCCTCGAGCGCACCAACCAGACTATGCTACAGGCCCGTTGTTAGCTATTGGAATTTTATGATTTTTATAAAGCTTATGGTTTTGATAATGCTTATTGGATTATAGAAATGTTTTTAAAAATAGCAGTAAACTTGAACTAAATATGGGTAAACTAATCACGCAGGAGGATATAGCACATAGATTTGATTCTAAGTATTATTATGAAAAGGTAGTTCCAAAAGGAATAGCATTTTTGAATAGATTTTTTGGAGAAGATGGAATACACTATTCTGGAATTGAACCCATCAAAAGCTTAGGAAATGAAGTAAACATTGTATTTACTCCCAATCATAGGAGCCACCTGGATTATTTTGTATTGCCATTTATCTTCTACAAGGAAGGCATGAAAGTTGCTGCAACTGCAGGAGGAGATAATCTTTTCATAAACTTGTTTTCACTTATTAATTTTGATGATAAGATAAGGAAATGTAAAGGTTATAAAATTCTAAGGCACCCTGAAAACAAAGAAAACTTTATCAAAACCCTTATAGACTACACTCGGCAGCTTTTATTAGATGAAGAAAATATAGTTGTGTTTCCTGAAAAAGGAAGAAGCTATACAGGGAAATTTGTCAGATTTAGCTCAGGTTCAATTGGAGTAATGATGGATGCTGCAGAAAAAGCAGGAAAAAATATATATTTTGTTCCTGTTAACATCTCTTATGAAAAAGTTATTGACAATCTACCTTTATTAAGAAAATATAAATCAAGCAGAAAAGGGATAATAAATAAGATAAATAAAGCAAAGTACTATGTTTATGATTGGCCTTATATTTATCTAAGCTCTTTAAAACAAGACCCAAAAATAGGAGTCACAGTTAATTTTGGAGAACCTATCTCTAGTGAGGCATTTTCTGCAGAAAACAAACAATTGTCACCTAAAGAATTAAAAGATGAATTAGCCAGCAAGCTTCAGGAAAAATGTCAGGAACTTCAGTCAGTCCACGACACACAATTAGGTTCATTTACAATAAGAGGAAAGAACCCAATTGAGGAGCCAGTACTTCTAGAAAATATTGCATCAAACAGAAAAATTTTGGCTCAAAGAGGAGCTAATATATCTGGTCTAGATGAAGATCCTGAAAATGTTTGGGGAAGAACAGAAAGCGTTCTTAGATGTTTTAGAAGAAAGAACGGCTGCAGGATTTATACGTTAGACCCTACGGAAGTAGACCACCAGGCATCAACAATAGAACATTTGCTTAAAGAAAAATAAAAATAAAAAAAACGCCCCGGGCCAGACTTTCACACTGATTGCGAACGATTAGTGAGCAAGTGGGACTTTTGCGAAGCAAAATGTCGCACCTTGCGTGTCAACCGAGCGTAACCAGTTGTTTTGAACTGGCGACCTTGCGATGTCCACTTTTAAAGTAACAGTCGCACGCTCCAACCACTAAGCTACCAGGGCATAAGGGTTTCTGATTTAAAGTCTATTTAAATATTTTTCGTAATTTTCTTAACCATATAAGGACCGTCTCTTTTATAGCCTAACTTCCTATAATAATTCCTGGCCCCCACACCAGATATTACAACTATCTTATTCTTATAATAAGTCTTACAGATATCCTCAGCTTCTTTTAACAGCACTTTCCCTATACCTTTGTGCTGCAGGTGTTTCTCCTTACCAATAGCTGTTGCAACACCATAAACATGCAACTCACGTATTAAAGCACTTTCAGAGTTTATCTCATCTCTTAAGAACCCTGAAGGAAACCTTAATCTGCAAAACCCGACTATAATATCATTTTTAACATCTTCTAAAGAAATAAAAAACTCAACACCATCAGATGCAGGATATCCTCTCACTATAATTTCTGTTTTTTTTAAGTTAACTTGTTTTAACTTTGGCTCTCTGCATCTTATGCATTTACATTTTACTTTTTTATCATGAATATACTGCCTCAGATTAGTCCTGTCAACTCCTGATTCTGTCATCATAGTCGGAATATCTCTCTGTACTCTCATGATCCTGCAATACTCTGGAACATATTTCTTAAACTTTATAATTAAATCAGCAGCTTTCTTAGTTGTTAATGGATTATATTTTCCTTTCTTCCATAAATTATACAGTTTTGTTCCTTTTAACACCATGCAAGGATATATTTTCAACATATCTGGCTTAAAGTCCTGGTTAATAAACAACTCTTCAAAAGCTCTTAAGTCTTGTTTAGCAGTTACTGAAGGCAATCCAGGCATCCAGTGATAATTTATCTTAAATCCAACATCCTTCAGAATCTTTGTAGCTTCAACAGAATCTTCAACAGTATGCCCTCTTTGAATTTTTTTTAAAACATCATCATAAATTGTCTGAACTCCAAGCTCAACTCTTGTGCATCCTAATTTCAGCATAAAATTAGCTTCTTTCAGTTTTGCATAATCAGGCCTTGTCTCTATAGTTAATCCAACACACTTGATTTTAGAGTTTTCATTCTTCAATTGCTCTTTCTCTAATGTTGTTTTTATTTTTAATTTTGCTAATTTCCTTTGTATCCTTAAAGTTCTTTTCTTATCTTCAATATTTCCAGGCAATTCAAAATATTTCTTGAACTCAACAAAATCAAATTTTTTTTTAAAAAACAATCCAGAAAAATCATTCATAGCCTTGAATGCATATTTAACAAATTCTTCCTGGTATTTCTTTGGAAAAGAAGGAAATGTCCCTCCCATTATAATTAATTCAATCTTATCAGGAACATGACCTGTAACAATATACTGCTCTAACCTATTCATTACTTGTAAATATGGATCATACTTATTCCTTATAGCTCTTCTTGTAGCTGGCTCTTTTCCTGTATAGCTTTGTGGGACAGTTCCAAAATAGCTTTTAGGGCCTCCAGGACAATAAATGCATGGTCCTACTGTCTTAGCATGTGGGCAAGGAAATGGTTTAGTCATTATAGCAACAACAGCCACTCCAGAAATAGTTCTTACTGGTTTTGTTAACAACTGTTTCTTTAATCTTGGAATATATTTTTCAGGAATATTCAGCAAAATCTCTATATCTGTAGGAATTTTTTTTAATTTATATTTCTTGCAGAGTTTAATCTTTAACCTGGATAATTTATCTTTATCTAAGTTCTCTTTCTTTAAAATTCCAGTTATTTCTTGATAAAATTGTTCTTTCATATTTATTCAAGACTAATAGCTATCTTTCCAGTCTTCCAGTTCTTATAAATCTCTAGGTAAATAAATCCTAAGCTTGATAACACAGTCACTACAGCAAATTCTATTGCAGTCAATGGAAATGTGTCGAACAAGGGTTGTAAAAATGGAACATAGATTACTGCTATTGACACTAACAATGAAGTTAATACAGCTCCAACTAACCATTTATTCTTAAAGATTCCTACTCTAAAGCTTGAGAACCTAGTAGATCTTGATGCAAATGCCTGGTACATCTCAAACATTGCTATTGTCAAAAATGTAACAGTCTGTGCTTTTAACAGATTTCCTGATGTTTTGTATGTAAAATAAAACAATGCTAATGTCACTATTATCATAATTAAAGGATACCATACAATAAAATGGTTAAGACCTTTGTATATTGCTTCTTTTTTATCCCTAGGTTTCCTGGACATTGCATTTGGCTCAAATGGATCTGCTCCTAAAGCTGTAGCTGGCAACCCATCTGTCACCAAATTTATCAATAATATCTGTGTTGCTGTCATTGGCAAAGGCCATCCGAATATTATTGCTAAAAATATAATCATAACTTCCCCTATATTGCCAGAAATTAAAAATGCAAAAAATTTCTTAATATTATCATAAACACCTCTGCCTTCCTCAACTGCACCTACAATAGAATTAAAATTATCATCTGTTAAAATCATATCAGATGCTTCTTTGCTTACATCAGTTCCTGTAATGCCCATTGCTATACCAATATCTGCTTTCTTCAGAGCAGGAGCATCATTAACACCATCTCCAGTCATTGCAATAACATGTCCTTTTGCTCTTAAAGCATCTATTATCTTTGTTTTATGCTCAGGGTTGACTCTTGCATAAATTGAAATATCTTCAACCTTTTTATCAAAGTTTTTCAGTTCATCCAATTCCTGGCCTGTTATAGATTGTCCTTTAATTCCAAGCTCATTAGCTATAGCAACTGCAGTTCCCTTATAATCACCCGTTATCATTACAACCTTGATTCCAGCTTTCTTGCATTTTTTTATTGCTTCTTTAACTTCAGGCCTTGGAGGATCAATCATTGCCTGCAACCCAACAAATATCAGATTCTTCTCCTCGATTTTAGAGCTTTCTTTATATGCAAACCCTAATACTCTTAATGCTTCTTTAGCAAAATTTTCATTTTGTTTTAAAATACTTTTTTTCATTGGCCTTGTCAATCTTTTAATTTGGTCATTAATCAATATCCTGTCACAAAGTTCAAGAACAACATCAGGAGCTCCTTTGCAAAGCATTGTTTTTTTATTGTTTATCTTATTCAATGTTGACATTCTTTTTCTTTCAGAATCAAAAGGCAGTTCATCTAACCTTGGATTATTTTTCTCCAAATCCTCTTTCAAAAGCTGTGCTTTTGCTGCAGAAACTATTAAAGCAGCTTCAGTTGGATCTCCCATAACATCTTTTTCAGTAAATGAAGAATTATTGCATAATGTTCCTATCTTTAATAATAAGTTTAATGGCCTAGGATCAATTAATTTATTCTTAATATGAAATGCTCCTTTGGTTTCATAACCAGAACCAGAAACTTCTATAACTTTATTGTTAACATAAAGTTTTCTGACAGTCATTTGGTCGCATGTCAATGTGCCTGTCTTATCAGTACAAATTATGGTTGTTGAACCTAATGTTTCAACAGAGGGTAGTTTTCTTACCAAAGCATGGCTTTTCACCATCCTTCTAACTCCTAAAGCAAGGCTGACTGTAACTACTACAGGCAATCCTTCTGGAATTGCTGCTACAGCCAAGCTGACAGCAGCCATAAACATCTTTAATATAGGCTGTCCTGTAAGGATTCCTGCAACAAATACAATAATCAAGATAGCTATAGTTATTATTCCAATCTTTTTTCCAAGCTTTTCTAATTTTAGTTGTAAAGGTGTAAGTTTTTGAGGCTCTTCTTGAATAAGTGAAGCTACTTTTCCAATCTGAGAATTCATTCCTGTAGAGGTTACAACAGCTTTTGCTCTTCCTTTTGTTATTATTGTTCCAGAAAAAACCATATTTTTTCTGTCTGCTATTGTTGTTTTGTCTTCCAGCAATTTTATATGCTTCGAGACAGGTGTGGATTCTCCTGTCAGAGAAGATTCCTGGGTTTGCAAGTTTATTACTTCAATTAGTCTTGCATCTGCAGGTATTTTATCTCCTGTTTCCAGCATGATGATATCTCCGGGAACTAAATTTATTGAGTCAACTTCTTTTTGCTCAGTATCTCTTACCACTTTAGCTTTTAATGACGCTAATTTTTTTAATGCTTCAATTGCTTTCTCAGCTTTATACTCCTGCCTGAATCCAACAATTGCGTTGATAATCAATATAATTCCTATGACTAATGCATCAAGTTTTTCTCCTATTATGAATGAGATTACTAATGCTATAATCAGAATTATTATTATAAAATCAGTGAATTGTGATAGAAATATCTTTAATGGAGATACTTTTTTTTTCTCTTTTATTTCATTCAAGCCGTAAGTTTCCTGCCTTGATTTTACTTCTTTCTCTGATAATCCTTTTTCATCTGTTTTCAATTCTTTAAAAATGTCTTTTATTGTTTTGTTATGGATTTTAATCAACTCCTTTTATTTTATCAGTTATTGTTTGTTTTTTTAATTCTTCAAATTTGATATACCATTTATTAGCATCAGAATCATAGATGAAAACTACATTATATTTTCTTTTTTTGTCCAAAGCAAACAACAATGGCATTGGTACTGTAGTCTCAAAACTAGATCCCCTTTTATAGAGTTTTCTCTTAAATTCTGTTGTCATTTTAATTTACTTAGGTTTATACTGATAAATATACTTATTTTATATATAAAACTTTCGTTTTACAAACATTTTTATATTCTTCAGTAAATTAATCTATTAATGAAAACATCAATCATAGTAAGCAAAACAGATCCTGCTGGAATGAATATTAAGGAAAGATTACTAGAACTATATAAGTTTGAAAAGACTGATGAAAACTTTGAAAACAATCCAGTATACCAATTAAATGATATTAAACTATACACAGTAGAGAAAGAAAGCATTTTTAACGAAGACATTGATAAAAAAATAAATTCTGATTTATTTATTTTCGCTACAAAACACCAAAGTGCTTCTGGAGTTCATAGTTTATGTGTTCATACACAAGGCAACTGGGGTAAAGCAGAGTTTGGTGGTAAGGATAGAAAATTGTGTACAGCTCCTGCCAAATATTTAAGAACTGCTTTATTCTTATTGAAGAAAAACAATAATTTAGATTATGAAGTTATACAGGAAGTTACACACCATGGCCCATATTTAGATAAGCAGTGTTTTTTTATTGAGATTGGAAGCAATGAAGAAAGCTGGAAAAATAAAGAAGCTGCAAAAGTAATTGCAAATACAATTATTGAAGTTTTAGAAAACAAACCAAAAAACTATGCAGTTACTTTCGGTATTGGAGGATTGCATCATACTCCAATCTTAACAAAAACAATGGAAAAACAAGATATTGCTTTTGGCCATGTATGCCCTAAATATAATCTTCAAAACTTAGACAAAGAAATGATTTTACAAGCCTTAGAAAAAACTGAAGAAAATGTTGATTTTGTGGTTTTAGACTGGAAAGGGTTAGGAAAAGAGAAACAGAGAATACTAGATTTACTGAAAGAGTTGAAATTAGAGGTTAAAAG